>JBAYMP010000022.1:0-37534 GCA_041663505.1 Bacteroidales bacterium
AATTACTGGATTTGCACCTGCAAGAAGAATTCCAACCATTAAAATGTCGGAGCTGAAAGGAAAAATCGTGGCCGCCAGAAACGTGCCTAAAAAAAGTCCTAAATAACCCAGATCTCCCAGAAACTCCATAAATAATTATCTTTTATCCTTGAAAAAATTTTTGACAATCTCTCCGCAGTTTTCAGAACTAATACCTGCAATAACTTCGCATTTTGGGTGCAGAAGATTTGGTTCGTACTGTGAGTACCCTCTTTTGGGGTCGCTCGCTCCATATACCAGTACCTTAAGTTGTGCCCAGTTTAATGCTGCCGCGCACATTGGGCAAGGCTCCATAGTTACATATAATGTACAATTATTCAAATATTTACCGCCAAATGAGTTTGTAGCCATGGTTATTGCCTGCATTTCTGCATGAGCTGTGGAATCGTTCAGTGTCTCAGTAAGGTTATGTGCCCGTGCTATGATTTTCCCTTCACAAACCACTACCGCCCCTATCGGAACTTCATCTTCCTCCAAAGCCTTCTGCGCCTCTTTTAAAGCCTCTGCCATAAATTTTTCGTGATCCGTCAAGTTATATCCTCCATTTAAAAAGAGTGTGTGCAAATGTAATAATATTTTCTTTGCGACAATTTGTCAGTATAAACCTTTGGCACCTCTTTTGCGTTTAGAGGCATAAGAAAACACAAAAAATTATAAATTTAAGAATTATGAACATTAAACCATTAGCAGACAGAGTTTTGGTAGAGCCCAAAGAGGCTGAAACAAAAACCGCAAGCGGATTGTTTATTCCTGACACAGCTAAAGAGAAGCCTCAGGCTGGAAGAGTTGTAGCTGTTGGAAGCGGGAAAAAGGATGAACCTATGGAACTTAAGATAGGCGATAGCGTATTGTATGGCAAGTATGCCGGAACAGAGATAAATGTAGATGGTAAAGATTACCTGATGATGCGTCAGTCAGACATTCTTGCAATTCTCTAACAATTAACAAATAGTAAGAATTAAATAAAAATTGGAAATTATGGCAAAAGAGATAAAATTCAACTTAGAGGCACGTAACCTGATGAAAGAGGGTGTAGATGCTTTGGCAAATGCTGTTAAGGTAACATTAGGTCCAAAAGGGCGCAATGTGGTTATTGATAAGAAATATGGTGCCCCTCAGATAACCAAGGATGGTGTAACTGTTGCAAAGGAGATCGAACTGGAAGATCGTTTTGCAAATATAGGTGCTCAAATGGTTAAAGAGGTTGCCTCCAAAACTGCAGACCAGGCTGGTGATGGTACAACTACCGCCACTGTTCTTGCACAATCGATCATCAATGTAGGTCTTAAGAATGTGACTGCAGGTGCAAACCCTATGGATTTGAAGCGAGGTATAGACAAAGCTGTTGAGGTGGTAGTTGCTTCTCTTAAGCAGCAGAGTCAGTCAATTGGTGATGATATTACTAAGATTGAACAGGTTGCGGCAATTTCTGCCAACAACGATTTTTCAATCGGAAAACTTATTGCCGAGGCTATGAGTAAGGTAAAGAAAGAGGGCGTTATTACCGTTGAAGAGGCAAAAGGTACAGAAACCGAAGTTAAGGTTGTTGAGGGAATGCAATTCGACCGTGGATATATCTCTCCTTATTTTATGACCAATTCTGAGAAGATGGAAGCTGTTCTCGAAAATCCGCTTATTCTTCTTACAGACAAGAAGATTTCATCTATGAAAGATCTTATGCCTATCCTCGAGCCGGTTGCTCAAAGTGGCAGATCTCTCCTGATTATTGCAGAGGATGTAGATGGAGAGGCTCTTGCAACACTAGTTGTAAACCGTCTTCGCGGTACACTTAAAATTGCTGCTGTAAAGGCACCGGGTTTTGGCGACCGCAGAAAAGAGATGCTTGAAGATATCGCTATATTGACAGCTGGAACCGTAATTTCGGAAGAGAAGGGTCTTCGTCTGGATGCTGTAACAATTGATATGTTGGGTAATGCAGAGAAGATTACAATAGATAAAGAGAACACTACTGTAGTTAACGGAACTGGAGATAAAGAAACAATTGCTAAGAGAGTTTCTCAAATCCGCAAACAAATAGAGATCACAACCAGCGATTACGACCGCGAAAAGTTACAGGAACGTCTTGCCAAACTGGCCGGTGGTGTTGCTGTGCTTTATATTGGTGCTGCTTCTGAAATGGAGATGAAGGAGAAGAAAGACCGTGTAGATGATGCCTTAAGTGCAACTCGTGCTGCGGTTGAAGAGGGTATCGTACCCGGGGGCGGTGTTGCTTATATCCGTGCAATAGAAGCTCTTAAAACACTAAAGGGTGATAATGAAGACGAGAACACAGGTATTGCAATAATTGCCCGCGCAATTGAGGAGCCGCTCAGAATAATCGTGGAGAATGCTGGTGTTGAAGGAAGTATCATTGTTCAAAAGGTTAAGGAGGGTAAAGCCGACTTTGGTTACAATGCCCGTACAGATAAATTTGAACATCTCCATAAAGCAGGCGTTATTGACCCTACCAAGGTTGCCCGTATCGCCCTTGAAAATGCCGCTTCAGTTGCCGGAATGTTTCTCACCACAGAGTGTGTATTGGTTGAGAAGAAAGAGGAAAATCCAGCACCAATGGCCAACCCGGGAATGGGAGGAATGGGTGGAATGATGTAATCCACTTTACCAGAGATCTGACCAAGTCATTCGTGGCAACGCGCTGATTGATATCAATTTGTGCAAATGTTATACCACGAATGACTTGGTCATTATAGTCGTGTGAACTTATTGCTTGTACAGATGTTAATATTAAAATTTCAGGAGATGAAAACAATATTAAAAATTTCAGCTTTAGCTCTTTTATCAGTACTTATGTTCTCTTGTGTTACACAAAGGGAAATTAACGATTCAAGAGCAGGCCGGCTAGGCATAAGAGATACAACATCGGTAAAAGATTCAACCGAATATGAGCTTATTGTATTTGATCCCGGATTTGATTATTGGTTAAACAGCCACAACTTTTCCAAAAATCAGTATTCCAATTCTTATCTTCAGTCTTTGAATAACCAGTATGTGCAAGAGTGGAACCGCCGCTATTCCACAGGAGACAGAAGGATTGAAAGTTATATAGATTACAACGTAAGCACCAACTACGACTTCGAGTTTAATTACAAATTATTTATGTATTTTAAATATTTCGAGCAGACCTACCGGACAAAACTACGCCCATAGTTTGTAAAAACTAAAAGATTCTTTAAAAATCTTCAAGAATTTAGAATGCCTGTAAATAAATCTGCAAAGTGAATGTATTCTGGATAAATATTTATAAATTTAATGCAGAATAATCATAACCTCTAAATATATCAGATATGAAACGGAATATTTTTTTTATCTCCATAGTTGGGATACTTGGATTTTTTATTACGGGTTGTGATAAAAATGGGAATAGTAATCCTACAACCGGTTTTGTGGAGTTGTATCTTCTGGACTCTTACAAAACAGTTGGAAATACCAAACAGATAGATGAGTCAACAATTGTTACCAAGGCCGAACCGTTGGTAGCATATTCTGACTTTTTATCTTATGATTCAAGTAAATTCACATTTAAAATTTCGGACAAAGCTAAAACGGCTATCAAGAATATAAACCATTCGGTTCATGGAGTAGCGTTTGCTGTAAAAGCTAATAATATGGTTGTATATACAGGATATTTCTGGCCGAGCTACTCCTCGGCGACTTGCGACTGGTTGTTTATCGATCCGATTATGGTTGATATAAATAATAGGTTAAAAGTTGAATTGGGATACCCGGGTCCATCACCAGAGATGACGATACCCGATAAACGAAATGACAAAAGGATTCTGGACATTTTTGAAAGCGATCATAAATTGAGTAAATAGCTCATACAGAATCATTCATAATTAAAGGACTATAACCATGAAACATGTTTTTTACTTATTGATTTTTAGCTTGTCGTTTACCACGTCATATTCACAAGTAAAAGGTACTGAACTTTCCCATTACCTTTTTCCTGAATTTACCCAAGGAGTTGTTCTTATGAAAACCGGAATAAAGAATCCAGTGTTGTTGAATTAATATACCATTCGAAATGTGATCTGTATACAGAGCACGTGTGCAGCGTAATTCCTCCAGGCCAACCAGCTCCATACGGAGGGACATCTTACACTTCAGCCACTACTTCATATTCTTCGCTTACTACCGGAGGTATGGTTTATGAGTTGAAATTGCCGGATGGTTATGTAGTAAAACCACACATTTATTATTGGCTAAAGAGAAATGGGGAATTAAACAAGTTTATCAACATGAGACAATTGATGAAATTATATGATGACAAGGGGAATTTATTCAAGGCTTATGTCAAAAAACATGATGTAAAGTACGACAATCAGGAAGGTATTATTCAATTAATTAAATATTTGGAAACGAATTGAAGAAATTAGGTTTGCGGAAAATGAAAAAAGAAAACGATCTTATTAAAGCTTTTACCGGTAGCGAAATTGCTGTTAATCTTCTTAGGGCAGAATTAGAAGAAACCGGAATACCTTCTATGGTTAAAAATGACTTTCAGTCGGGCGTGTCAGCAGGGTTTGCAAGTGGAATTCCTTCTGCGATTGATCTTTATATTAATGAATCGGACCTAAAGGAGGCAGAGCCGATTGTTAAAGAATTTCTTCGAAATAATAAATGAAAAACCGGAATATAGCAATCCGGTAGCATTTGTCCGATAGAAATTACTTACTGCTAACGATGTGTTGTGTTTGCTCTAACATCCTGCCCCGTGACGGTGGTCGGCTATATCTGCCAAAAGCAAACCTGTCCGTATAAAAAGTAATATGCAGAATATATGGAAATTATAGACCTGACTCAAACAATCTCTTCAACCATGCCGGTTTACCCCGGGACAGAACCTCCGGTTATAACTGATGCTACCACTATTGAAAAAGATGGCTTTGCAGAAAAGCGGATCTCTTTTTTTTCACATACAGGGACACACATTGATGCGCCGGGGCATATTCTTCGGGGAAGATCTACTCTGGATCAGTTTAATGCTGATAAATTTATAGGAAAAGGATTGGTGATTGACGTAACAAAGTGTAAAACTGGTATTATTGAGAAAGAGTGTTTAGAAAAATACTCTGCAGAAATTGCGGGTTGTGATTTTATAATTTTCAGAACCGGGTGGGATAAGAAATGGGGCACTGAAAACTATTTTATCGGTTTTCCGATCCTTTCTGCAGATGCTGTAAAATGGCTATGCAGTTTCAATATAAAGGGTATAGGATTTGATTGCATTTCGGTTGACCCGGTTGATTCAGCTGGTTTACCTAACCATAGAATATTGCTTAACAAAGATTTAGTAATTGTCGAAAATCTATGTAATTTGGATCAGCTAACCGGACTTCCATTTCTCTTTTCTTGTTTACCACTGAAAATTGAGAACAGCGACGGATCGCCGGTAAGAGCCGTTGGAATTATGTAATACGCGGTGCCTGCTGCTTATATTCACGAAATTATGGAACAACAAAACGATCCGGCAAGTTATTGGGAGAGGCTTCCGGACAACACAAACGCTGTACGCTGTCTTCTTTGTCCGCGTAACTGCATTGTCGGGGAAGGAAAAACCGGAATTTGCAGAACCAGAATCAACAGTGGGGAAGTGTTATACACTCAGGCTTACGGAAATCCATGTTCAGTTTCGGTTGACCCGATAGAGAAGAAACCTCTGTTTCACTTTTCCCCCGGAACGGAAATCTATTCGCTGGCCACGGCAGGATGTAACTTTCACTGTCTCAATTGTCAGAACTGGTCCATCTCACAGGCATCGCCCCGGGAGTTGGATCATTACAACCTGACGCCTCGGGAAGTAGTGCATCAGGCATTGGCTCACAATACAAACAGCATTGCGTTTACATATACCGAGCCGACAGTTTTTTACGAATACATATACGACACAGCTCAAATTGCCCATGAAAAGGGGGTGAAAACCGTACTGATCTCAAACGGCTACATAAACCAAAAGCCTCTGCTCGATCTTTGCCCATATTTGAGTGCCGCCAACATCGATCTGAAATGTTTCGACGATTCGCTCTACCGCAAATTGACAGGTGGAAGGTTGCAGCCGGTGTTGGATACATTGAAAACACTTAAAGAGAGGAGCGTATGGCTTGAAATCACCAATTTAATTATCCCCACCTGGTCGGATACTCCGGAATTGGTTAAAGCAATGTGTGAATGGCTTGCCGGAAACGGATTTGCAGATACGCCTCTCCATTTCAGCCGTTTCTTTCCCACTTACAAGCTTTCACAATTGAAGCCTACCCCGGCAGATAGTATGATCAGGGCCAAAGAGATAGCAGAAAAAGCCGGAATAAAATACGTTTATATAGGTAATATTCCGAGCCTTCACGGAGAAGACACCGTTTGCCCGAACTGCGGACAAACGGTGGTAAAACGCGAAGGATATCTGGTTAAGAGTAACTATATAAAAAAGGGCCTGTGCAGTTTCTGCGGAAAGGTTATTGCCGGAGTATGGTAGCTGTAAAAATATATATATCAGCTGTTTTCCAGCCGCTCCAACCTAAGCCGGCCTTATCACGCGCGCAGTGTCCCAGAAACTCCTCTTTGCTCCAGCCTGTATCAGTAGCCACTTGCGGGAGGAATACACCGGAGTCGACTCCATTTTCTATATAGATGCCGTGTTTTCCAATCTGAATCTCTGCAATGTCGTCTATCTTTCTTAGGGGCGAGAGTATCGATATCTCTAAGTCTATATTTGCCAGCTCTTCCGGTCTCACGGAATGAAAACGATAATCGTACAATGCGGCAGAAATTGCCATCTCCTGAACCATTTTGTACAGAGGAAAATCACCTGTCATTCTACCAATGCACCCACGGAGCCTGCCCTTATTGTTTAAAGTTACGAATGCACCGCATTTTGTTTTAAGGGTAGCGGAATAGTCATCGGGGTTAATCTTTTCCTTTTTACCTTGAAGAACTGCCGATTTAACCGACTCCCAGGCAATATTCAACAGGGCCGCTTTGTCTTTGTCTGAAAGTTGAAAATCATTGTCGGAGACTGATTTCTCGGAAATTACAATGCCCCAGTATCCTACTACACCATTCTTCTCGCCATAATACTCTGTGTCGCCGGAGTTTCTGTAGTCTATTGCAGAGTATTCAAGTGAATCGTTGTTTGTGGTCATATAGAGTAGTGAAAGTACCGATGTCCATCCGCATAGGCTGGTAACAAGATGTGTAATACGTTTCCCTTCGCTCTTTCGGAGAGTGGTTAAAAGGATTTCAGGATTATTTGCGACAATTGCCTCTTTTGTAATGGCATCAACCTTTTGGGCATCTGCATAATTTGGATAGTGGGAAAAATCTGAACTTATAATGAATAAATTCTCCGGAGTAAGATAAGGTTTTAATGCTGAGGCAATCTCCCTGCAGAGAGCCGGATTGGAAGTGCCGATGACTATAGGTACAATGCAGTATTCTGTTTTGAGAACATGGTGCAGAAGAGGAAGCTGCACCTCGAGGCTGTGTTCATTTTGGTGCGGGCCGCGATCGGCAGTAAAGATTTTCGGGAACGTGGCAACCAGCATTTTACCTAATACTGTGTCTACCCTCTCTTTTCCATATGGCATCAGAAAATCGCCGTCACAATATACCGCGGCCCCCTCGAAGCAAACCTGGTGAGAAGATCCTATTATAAATATCCTTTTGTATACGGCGTTGCCGTCAATCTGGTTGAAAGCAGATGCAGCTACTTGTCCGGAATAGATATATCCGGCGTGTGGACAGATAATTGCTCTTACATTATTGCATCTTTTAGGTATTGCAGATGCAAAGATGTTTTCGAGCTCTTGTTGTAATTTGTCAGGTGCTGCGGGATAAAACTTCCCGGCTGCTGCTGGTTGTCTGTCAACGGTTTCTGAAGCGGATTTCATAACTTTTCCTCTAACATTTTAAAAACCATCGAAAATATAGTAACAATTTTTGACAATTAAAAATAAATGTATACTTTTACACCCGTAAAACGACTTAAAAAGCGCTATGGCCCTTTACAACAATAGTAATAATCTCTTTAATAATAACTCGAATAATAATCAGATTCGGGCGGGGAGGCTATTGTTGTTAAATATGTAAATTATTAACAAAATATATAGCAAAGCCTCCCGCATTCCGGGAGGCTTTTTTTATGCTTAAAAACTAAGGAAATGAAAAAAGAAATTCTAAGAACAGAAGAGGCAATTACACTTGTCAAAGAGACATTTGCCGGGGAGTTGGCCAGACAGTTAAGTTTGGTTAAGGTATCATCACCAATAGCCGTACTGGACGGAACAGGGATAAATGACGATCTTAACGGTGTCGAGCGACCTGTCTCTTTTCCGGTAAAAGCCCTAAATGATAAAAGAGCTGTTGTGGTACACTCTCTGGCTAAATGGAAACGCTTACGTTTGAAACAATTAGATATGGAGCCGAACAGAGGGATTCTGACAGATATGAGGGCGCTCAGGCCAGATGAGGATTTTACTGCGCTTCACTCCATCTATGTGGATCAGTGGGACTGGGAACAACGTATTTTGATCGGGGAGAGGACTTTAGGTTTTCTTAAGGAGACGGTTAAAAAAATATATTCTGCACTTAAGTTTACCGAGCAGGTTGTGTATGAGAATTACCCTAATATAGAGCCTGTTCTGCCTGAAGAGATAACCTTTGTCCATTCAGAAGAGCTTCTGAGGAGTTATCCCTCTCTTACTGCAAAGGAGAGAGAATCTGCCGCGGTCAGGGAGTATGGAGCAATATTTATTATCGGAATTGGCGGAGAACTTTCCAATGGAGAACCACACGAGGGTCGTGCTCCGGACTATGACGATTGGAGTACACCTAACGAGGATGGCTATTTTGGATTGAATGGTGACATAATTGTCTGGCACCCTGTTTTGCAATGTGCTTTCGAACTCTCCTCAATGGGGATAAGGGTAGACAGAGAGGTTCTTGTTCGCCAGCTTGTGGAGAGAGGTTGCGCCGGTATGTCTCTGCTTCCTTTCCACAGTATGTTGCTTGCCGGAGAGCTGCCGGAGAGCATTGGTGGAGGAATAGGACAATCGAGGGTATGTATGTTTATGCTTAAAAAACGGCACATAGGTGAGGTGCAGGTAAGTATCTGGCCCGAGATGGAGAAGCTTAAACTTGCGGCAGCTGGAGTAACGCTTTTGTAGCCAGCACAAAAATTTGAGGATAACAAAAAGTCTGTCATATCCTCTTATTATAAATCATCGTTTTTTAGTTTATCTTTGTCTGCAGAAACAAATCAAACAATTAACAATGAAAAAGTCTCTTTTATCGGTTTTTTCTCTCTTGCTTTTGATGGCAACGCCAAAAGTGGGAAGTACTTGTACAAATGTGTTAATTACGAAAGGGGCCTCTAAGGATGGCTCTGTAATGGTAACATACGCTGCAGACTCTCACCAGCTTTATGGCGAGCTTTACTTTACAAAGGGCGAAAAATTTGCCCCCGGGACAATGATGAAGATTTACGAGTGGGACACAGGCAAATATTTGTGCGATATACCTCAGGTTGCACAGACTTACAACACTGTCGGCAATATGAATGAACATCAGGTTATTATTACAGAGACTACATTCGGCGGACGTGAAGAACTGGTGGATACTACAGCAAAATTCGATTATGGTTCCTTGATATATATTACCCTGCAGAGGGCAAAAAGTGCCAGGGAGGCCATAAAAATAATGGCTGATTTTGTTAAAGAGTACGGATACAATTCCGAAGGAGAATCTTTCTCCGTAGCAGATAAAGATGAAGTCTGGATTCTTGAGATGGTTGGAAAAGGGGTGAAAATGGTCAATGGCAAAAATGCCAATAAAGGGGCTTTGTGGGTTGCAGTACGCATTCCTGACGGATACATCTCTGCTCATGCAAATCAGGCCAGAATTACTCAGTTCCCTTTGAATGATCCCGAAAATTGTCTTTATGCACCGGATGTGATCTCTTATGCAAAGGAGAACGGTCTCTACAAGGGGCCAGACAAGGATTTTAGTTTTTCGGATACATATAATCCACTTAATTTCAGCGGAATGAGGGGCTGTGAATCCAGAGTATGGTCCGCATTCAATATTCTTGGCGGTGGAATGATTGGTGACAAACCCTATACAGAATACCTCGACTATGCAACAGGACAAAATCCAAAAAACAGACTTCCGCTCTATATTAAGCCAAAAGAAAAAGTTACAGTTAAAATGGTAGCTGATGTTATGAGGGACCACTTCGACGGAACCGCTTTGGATATGACTCAGGACATTGGCGCAGGCGGACACGCTCTTCCTTACAGATGGAGACCGATGACCTTTGAAGTAGATGGTGTAAGCTACGTAAACGAGCGGGCAATTGCTACTCAGCAGACAGGTTTCTGGATGGTGGCACAATCCCGTAACTGGCTTCCAGATGAAATTGGTGGCATTTTCTGGTTTGGTGTGGATGATGCAGCGACATCTGCTCTAACTCCTATTTATACAAGTTCGGTAAGAGTTCCCGAGTGTTTCAGAGTAGGCAACGGCGATATGCTCACCTACTCTTCAACATCAGCTTTCTGGCTTTTTAACCGGGTCACAAACTTTGCTTATCTGAGATACGATTTACTGGCTCCGGAAATCAGAAAAATAGGAGATGAACACGAAATTACTGCCATAGAAAGAACTGCAGCAATCGATGCTGCAGCTATGGCTATTTATAAGGAGTCACCTGAGAAGACGAGAGAATTTCTGACAGATTATTCTGTAAGTACAGCACAGGAGTTGTTTGAAAAATGGGTGGCTCTGGACAGGTACCTGCTTGTCAAATATATCGATGGAAATGTTAAGAAACAGGATACAAACAATTGCTTCCTGAACAACGGATACAGTAAAAACATTCCGGAATTTCCAATGCAACCCGGTTATTCGGAAAAATGGAAAAAAGCGGTAAAAGAAGACGCCGGAGAAAGATTGATGGTTAAATAGTGAGATATTTTCTTTACAAGGTAAGGGCGTTTTTTAACAAAACAAGGGCTCCCCTGTTGATGGCTTCAACGGGGATAGCCTTTTTTTGCAGTGTAGCAACTCTTCTCTTGGTAGGGTATAATATTGGCTTTACGGTTACTCTCGCGCAGAAGGTGATCTTCTTCTCAATTTTCAGAATAATGCTCCTTGTTCTGAGTCTGATCTCTGCTGTCCGTATAATTTTCAGTTTTGACGAACTTGTAAAAAAAAGAACCAAAATGGAGTGGATATCCCTGGTTTTACTTTTGGTTACTTTTATACTCGTGTACAAGATTGGCTCTACGGATACATTTGAGAGAATCCCTTTCAAATACTCATACTGGATTGTTATAGGAGTGCTTATTTATTTTTCGCTTGTTGAGATTTCAAAAGACGTGATATCGGTTCTCAATGTAAATGCGAATCCTCTTAAAATATTCGTAATCAGTTTTCTTTTGTTGATTACAATCGGAACAACTATTTTAATGCTTCCAAACTCCACAATCAATGGGATCAATTTTGTAGATGCCCTCTTTACTACAACCTCTGCAGTGTGTGTAACTGGCCTCAATTGTTTGCCATTTCACGAAACCTTTACCTTAAGTGGGCAGATTACAATTATGTTGCTTATTCAGATGGGGGGGTTGGGAGTAATAACAATTACTACATTTTTTGCTCTTTTCTTTCTGGATGGTATCTCTGTTAACAGTCAGTATATGATAAAGGACATAATATCAGGCAACAGAAGCACCAATCTTATCCCTCTTGTTACCAGAATTATTACCGTAACGTTTATGATCGAACTGGCCGGAGCCGTGGGAATCTATATCTGTACAGCTCCGCACTTGGAAATGAGTGAATTTGACAAAATATTCTTTGCTATATTCCACGCAGTTTCTGCCTTTTGCAATGCCGGATTCTCAACCCTTACCAATAACCTGTCCGATCCTATGGTTATAAATATCTCACCGCTCTATGTTATAATTTCCATATTAATAATTTTAGGTGGTATTGGTTTCCCTATATTATCAAATATAATTCAGGTTTTTCATCACAGGTTGCATCAGTTTTTCAGGGTTCTTGAGGGGAGAAAATACAGAAAATACCCTCGTGACTGGGATATGAACTCAATAATTGTTCTGCGAACAACGGGTCTGCTGCTTTTGTCCGGTACTCTCTATTTTCTCATTTTTGAGTGTAATGGTTTGCTCTCTCAGTTCACAGGTTTCGATAAACTTGCTCAGGCCTTTTTCCATGCTGTTACGCCCAGAACGGCAGGATTCAATTCTACAAATTTAAGCACCATTAAACCGATTACTTTTATAGTGATAGTTGTTTTAATGTGGATTGGCGCTGCTCCGCAATCTACGGGAGGTGGTATAAAGGTTACCACTTTTGCCCTTATGATAAGAAATATGACCCATCTGATAAAGGGGAATGAACGGGTAGAATTTTTTGGAAGGGAGATCTCTTCGCTTTCCATTACCCGTGCCTTTGCGACAGTAACTTTATCCTTAATTTTTATCTTACTGGCAGAAATAGCCATAGTATCCATAGAACCAAATTTTTCCCCAGACAAAATTCTTTTCGAAATTGTATCGGCAATAGGCACAGTCGGACTCTCAATGGGGATTACACAAGATTTGCAACCGGCGAGTAAATTGATAATAAGTCTTTTAATGTTTGCGGGAAGAATAGGCGTGGTAACGTTCCTGTCTGCATTTATCAGAACAAAAAGAGAACAGAGATATAGTTATCCTAAAGCAGATATTATTATAAGTTAATAAATTGATTGGTTATGAAATATATTATTGTAGGCATGGGAAACTTTGGTTCTGTATTGGCAGAACGCTTTACCCAAATGGGTTACGAGGTGGTGGGTGTAGATAAGAATATTGAGAGAGTGGAGGATATCAGATCCAAAATATCGGTGGCAATCTGCCTCAATGTTACCGACAGAAACAGCCTGACTGCTTTGCCTATAAACTCTTCAGACGGAGTGATTATCGCTCTAGGGAAAGAGTTTGGGGAATCACTAATGGCTTATGCCCTGTTCAAGGAATATGGGGTAAAAAGATTGATAGTTAGGGCAGTAAGTGATATTCACGCCACTGTACTAAGTTCGCTTGGGGTGGAGAACATTATCTTCCCGGAGAAGGATGCTGCTCAGAAATATGCTATGTCCCTGGAACTTAGCAGCTATCTAAGTTCATACAAACTGGATGAGGACACCTACATTGTACAGATGTATCTTCCAAAAAGACTGGTCGGGATAAAGCTCTCAAAAATCAACTTCAAATCTGAGCACAATGTAAAATTCATCTGCCTAAAGAGAAAGATAGATGTGCCAAATCTTTTTGGGGTTACCCACCAGGAACTAAGAGTGATGGATTCCAACAAGGGAGATTTGGAGCTTAAATCGGGTGACATTATAGTACTATTGGGAGGTTTTACTAACTTAAGTAAATTCGGGAGATAAGCTCTTTTCCAAGAGCACTTTTATCCTCAATGTGTTTAAGTACTGCGTGAACAAAAGGATTGTCTTCGAACACCCCTCTCACCTGTTCAAAATCCTGCTTACACTCATTCTGGTCGCCATCGGCACCAAAGCTTGTCATTGAACTGAGGGAAAACTCTTTTCTGGCATCTTCATATATCATCCTGTCCAGGCTTACAACTGCATTCTCCCATTGTAAAACGATATTCTTCACCTGTTGGGCTGTTATCTGCTCAGGATCTATATCGTAAAACTCTTTGATTTTATTGTATGCCCAGGTCCACTCATAATAGTAATAATTCTTGTGCAGCCTCTCTATAAAATCGTTTATCGTCCCTATCTTTCCGATTGAGCCATTCTCAATGCCATCCATAAGCTTCTCAATCTCTGTTTTTGGAGCTATAAGGCCGGAAATATCCAGCCATTCGCCAGAACCAGTAACCGTGTCCGGTTTAAGTGCCGCCCTTATAGCCTCGTCCGATTTTAATTCAATCCCCTCCAGCCTCTTGATAATCGAATTGCCAAGAAACTTGTTTATGGCTATTTCATAAAACCTTATCCCATTCAACAGAGATGAGTTTTTGATTTTTGTGTTCTTGTATGAATATATATCGGTAGTCTCTCCGGAGACATTTCTCAGCTCCTGCAAAAGCGATCTGCCCTTTAACATCTTTTGGATAGTATAGGGACTAAGAAGGTTGTAGTTTATCTGGTCCAACTTGTTAGGATCGGTTCTCTTGTCCCGTCTTGGCCACTTTTGAGCATCCCTTATTGTTCCAACGCTCCTCAGATTCACCCCAGGTATCAGATATGTGGTATTGCTCTGCTCAATCAGGTATGAGAAGGGGAGTGAAGTTGTATCCGTGTGGTTTACATGCCTGCCCATTACCAGGGAAAAGGCACCTATCCGTGATGGCCACAAAATATATGAGTCGGATGTGGTTTTTGAACCCCGTTCAAGTATTCCTTGATGTATGGGGCCAAGCTTGTACATATGGTTGGACTGGTTTGAACCGGAGCCTGCATTCATAAAAGAGAACATTCCTGCTATAAGAAGGGTTGACTTATGGTGACTTACAGTATACGGGCCAGCAAAAAGAGAACAGGCCTCTCCATTTTCGCCGTGACAGTTGCTGAAAAAGAGTGAATCTGATGCTGAATAATGATGACTCAGAAGGGTGGATTGACCTACAAAACAACGGCTTAAAGTTGCTCCGGCATCTATGTAAGCTCCCGAGCTTATAATAAAATCTTCACATCTGACGCTGTGTCCTATATAGACAGGAGCCGCCTCACAACTGTTGATACTTCCGTTTAGCAAAAGCGTGGTTCCCTCAATTGTGGCAAAGTCACCGATTTTAACAGATCTTATTGAACCAGCATTACTTATGGTTACAAAGTTGCCAATATAACCTCTATCTGATGCGTGTTTATTTGCATAATTAGTAACCAACTCGTTCATTTTTTTGATCAGTTCCGGTCTGTGTCGGTATAATGCAATAATATACGCAAAATGGGCAGACAGTTTATCATTGATAGGCACCTCTCTGCCTCCGGTTTCATTAAGAACGGATACCTCTACTCCATTTCCGAATGTGGAACGTCCCTCCACAACAATCTTGTCTACATTCTCAATAATGCAGTTTTCGCCAATATCGTAATTGGCAATATAGTTGTGAATCTTCTCGATACAGCAGTTGTCTCCAACAGACACATTATGAAGTTTGGCGTCGTTGATTCCGGACTGCTTCTTTACTCCGCCGGAGAGTTCAAATATAGAAGTGAAGGATCCAAGTTTGATATCTCCCGAGAAATCTACATCCCAAACCCGGTCGGGTTTGAAATCAGGATGAACAAATATTTTTGACCAATCTTCCGAATGGCATCGCTGTTGTTTTAACTGCTTGATTTCAAAAGCATTTATAAGTCTATAGTTCTTCATATTGCGAATATAAAGAAATCCGAGGAGATTTTGAGTATATTTGTTTATAAAAACAGATTATGGAACTCAACCAAAATAGAAACTTCTGGGGAGAATATTTAATAACTTTTACCCTCTTTACGTTGTTTTTCAGCTTGCTACATGCCCAGACAGAAAAAAAACTGCTTACAGTGGACGATCTTCTCAAGTGGAACACAATTTCTGAGAAGATAATTTCTGACGATGGCAAGTGGATAGCAACCAGATACGAACCGTGGAAGGGAGCCTCTGTCGTCAAGTTGTTCGATAACAAAGGAAAGGAATATCTCTCGGTAGATTCGGCATCAAATATTAACTTCAGTGCAGACTCAAAATACCTGATATTCAAGAGAGGAGATAAGAAGAGAGAGGCTATTCACATTTATAATATTGCCGGTAACCGTACAAGAGTAATTGATAGCCTAGTCTCATACCAAATACCTCCAAAATGGAGTGACTACATAGTTTATAAGACAAAAGACTCTCTCCTCACAGTTTCACGGATTGACGGTAAAGCTGTAAGGAGTTTCAAAAAGATTATTGAGTACTTACCTGCAGAGGGTACGGCATCTGTACTGATAACAAATCCAGGGAGCGTTTTCATTTATGACGCAGTAAAAGAGTCTGCAGACACTATATTTGGCAGAGGGAAAAGTGTGTTGAAAAGCGCTGTGTCTGAAAATGGACAAAATGCTGCACTTATGATAAAAGATACCCTGTCTCTCTGGAACAGGGGAGAAGGCTTAAAAGTAGTTGCAACTTCCGGATGTGCAGGTTTCCCAAAAGGTTGGAGACTCTCGGCCGGCAGGGACATGAAGTTTTCTAAAAATGGAAGTAAGCTTTATTTTGGGACAGTTCCTCCCGAGAGACAGAGAGATACTTCTGTGGCAAAGGACGACTTTCCAAAAGTGAACATATGGCACTGGAAAGAGGGGATCCAGTTCACCCAGCAGGTTGTGGACAAGGAAAACGAACTAAAGAGAACTTACCTTGCTGTATATAATATTCTTCTGGATAATCTCTTCCAGATCGCCAAGCCGGAGATACCGGAGGTTACTCTTATGGATGAGGGGAATTCCGATTATGTTCTGGCTACAACCAACAAGAGATTCCAGTTGGAGGAGATGTGGGAGGGAAGGAGCAGGTACGATGTTTATCTTATCAATACTGCTTTGGGAAGATCCAGCCTGATTAAGGAGGGACTACTGGCAAATGTTCTCGTTTCGCCGGCCGGTAAATATCTTCTTTGGTACAATGCTCCCGACAGTTCCTGGTATACATACTCCATTGCGGGAAGCGAATTGGCTAAAATCACAGATACAAAAAGTATAAAGGCTGCCGATGAAGAAAATGACTATACCGATTGGCCCTCCTCATACTCATTTGCAGGGTGGAGCGAGGGTGAGAAAGAAATTTTCATCTATGACCGCTACGATATATGGAGCGTAGATCCGGGCGCACGACGGGCCCCAGTGAAAATTACAACAAACGGACGTGAAAACGGCATAGTATACAGATATTTGAATCTGGATAAGGAGAATAAATTCATTGATTTGAACAACGATTTTCTGCTTAGCGGATTCAACCAGGGAACAAAAGGAAGCGCATATTATTCTCTCAGCAACCGTAAAGGAGAATTCCCAAAAGAGCTTGTATCCGGCCTGTTTATGTTGTCGGAACCTATGAAGGCAAAGAATTCCGGGGAGGTAATTTACACCTTGGAGAGCTTCGAAAAGTTTCCTGATATCTATCTTTCCGATCTTACATTTAAAAAGTCAATCAGGATAACCAATGCAAATCCGCAACAAGACGAATTCAACTGGGGTACGGCAGAGCTTGTGAAGTGGGTATCATTGGACGGAAAAGAGTTAGAGGGGGTAATTTATAAACCTGCAGATTTTGTTCCAGGTAAAAAGTACCCTATGATAGTAAATTTCTACGAGAGGAATTCGAGCACTCTTTTTTCATACAGAATACCCGAGGCCCACAGGTCAACAGTAGATTACCATCTCTATACAAGTAACGGATATATTATCTTCAACCCCGATATTATATACAAAGAGGGTTGCCCAGGCGAGAGTGCTTATAACTGTATTATGCCGGGGATTTCCAAAATCCTCAATGCCGGTTATGTGGACAAAAGCAAAATCGGAGCCCAGGGTCATAGTTGGGGAGGATATCAGGTTGCTTATATGGCCACCAGAACAAATCTCTTTTCGGCAATTGAATCGGGTGCACCGGTTGTAAATATGTTTAGTGCATACGGGGGAATACGTTGGGGAACAGGTCTTAGCAGATCGTTTCAATTATTCACTATGGACAAGGTTACAACCCCGGTTTTGATAATGGCCAACGACCATGACGGACACGTTCCATGGTATCAGGGAATAGAGTATTTTATAGCTCTTAAAAGACTTCAAAAACCTGTCTGGCTGCTGAATTATACAGGAGAGGTGCATTGGCCGCAAAAGCTGGGAAACAAGGTCGATTTTCAAAAGAGAATGTTCCAGTTTTTTAACCATTACCTTAAGGAAGAGCCAATGCCTAAATGGATGAATGAGGGGTTATCTGCAATAGATCTGGATTACGAACTGGGTTATTGATTGTCTCGAAATGGATAGAGAAGAAAGCAAAGGCAAACCAGAGACTTTTATAAAAGAGGTTACATTCATTTTAGCAGTAACATTTGCAGGAGTTGCTCTGCAGTTCGTTACGGGAGCTTTCGATTTTGCTATACTGGCCTTTCCTGTAAATCTTATTTTTTTGCTTATATTTATTGTACTGATGGCTGTAAGGCCCTCCAATGCTATCGGACGGTTCGGAACGTTGAGCATCTCGATAATTCTTATCTCTGTATTGATTATTCTCTCAATTATTATGGGGCTGGTCCCGGAAAACAACGTCAAAAACTCCTGGCCGTTTGTACTCACATACCTTATGCTGCTTGTAAATCTTGCACTCGTTATCGGGCGCAGGATAAGAACATTTAAACTGAAAGATACCGGATTCATGCTTAACCACCTTGGCCTGTTTATCCTGCTTTTCTCTGCAAGCTTCGGTTCTGCCGATATGGAAAGATATTTTATGAAGGTAGATCAGGGGGATATCGAATGGAGGGGGAGAAGCACAAAAACCGGGGTTGTTGTGGAACTTCCTGTGGCAGTCCAGCTTACAGATTTTAAAATAGAGGAGTATCAAACAAAACTTGCATTGGTAAGCAGAAAGACAGGCGAGCTCCTTCCTGAGGGCAAACCGCAATATTCAGAGTCAAAGTTAAACTCCAAATCACATTTAGGGGAATGGAGCATAATTGTTGATTCAATTATAGACAGAAAGAAATATGCTCCAGCAGCATACATAGAGGCAATTAATGAGAATTCGGGAGATGAGCACAAAGGATGGGTAAGTTGCGGAAACTATTTCCAGTCTCATAAAGTGCTTAACCTTACGGATGAATATTGTATCGCAATGACATATCCCGAGCCAAAATCCTTTTCATCAGAAGTGGAGGTATTCAAAGAGGGGGGGGCTTCTAAAAAGGGGATCATACAGGTGAATCACCCCCTCACAATTGGACAATGGAAAATCTATCAGTACTCATACAACACTCAAATGGGCAGAAACTCCGACTACTCTGTATTCGAGCTGGTATATGATCCTTGGCTGATACCGGCCTATGCCGGAATTATTATGCTTTTTACGGGAGTAATGACACTATTCTGTAGAGGAGCCAGAAGATGAGTTGGAATGAATTTATATATTTTGCGGGGGGGTCACTCTTTTTATGGATTTTGGGAGTTGCAGCGCTCTATCTGATCAGAAGAAGAGCTATTTCGGATATTCTTATCTGTTCGGGTCTGACACTCTTTGCCTCGTTCATAGCTTTGCTCTGGATTGATCTGGGCCATCCTCCTCTAAAGACGATGGGAGAAACCCGTTTATGGTACTCTCTCTTTCTGGTGCTCGTGGGTTACCTTACTTACCTTCGCTGGGGATACAAATGGTTAGTTGCGTACAGTACTTTAATTTCATCGGTTTTTATAATAATTAACCTTTTAAAACCTGAGATACATAACGAAAATCTTATGCCGGCCCTTCAAAGTATATGGTTTGTCCCTCACGTTACAGTCTATATACTCGCCTACGCAATGATGGGCGCAGCTACAGTTGCTGCACTAATAGCTCTCTTGGGACACTCCCGTAGTCAGGATAAACTCATCAGTATGATAGATGATCTGGTCTACATAGGTCTTGCATTTCTTATTGCTGGTATCCTTATGGGTGCAATCTGGGCAAAGCAGGCCTGGGGAGATTACTGGACCTGGGACCCAAAAGAGATATGGGCATTTATTACCGCCGCTACATTCCTGGTGTATATTCACTCCCGCAGGGCAGGTTACAACCTCAAAATCATACTCTGGATTATTCCTCTCGGGCTAATTCTGCTTATGATTACCTGGCTTGGCGTAAGTTATCTCCCATCTGCCCAGGGTAGTATCCATGTTTATTAACACATTAGCACATGGGGACGCCAAAAAAAATTTGGAAGACAGGAATTTTTTTGCATACCTTTGCTCAAACGAAAAAAAGAGACATAGTGTCATTTTTTGCAAATACACACGCAATCCATCATCATCACCTTCATTCAAATGGTAGGCTGCGTAATCTGTTTGCATATATTTCATAAAGACTTACAATAAAATATATAAAAAAAGGGCTTACCAAACGGTGAGCCCTTTTTTTTATTCCATAAAACCCAAACAAAAATGATAAGACTAGCAATTCAGGCAAAGGGGCGTCTAAACGAAGAGAGTATAGAGCTACTTGCAGAAGCAGGACTCTCTGTTGAAGAGGGTAAAAGAAAATTACTTGCCAAGTGTGGTGATTTTCCATTGGAGATACTTTTTCTAAGGGACGATGATATCCCCCAGGCTGTCTCAATGGGTGTTGCAGATATAGGCATTGTGGGGCTGAATGAGGTTGAGGAACGCTCATTTAAGGTAGAGAGGGTACATAATCTGGGCTTTGGTAAGTGCAAGTTGTCACTAGCCATACCAAAGGGTGAGAACTATACCGGACTTGAGTACTTTCAGGGAAAGAGAGTTGCCACATCGTATCCGAATTTACTTACAGATTTTTTTAATAAGAATGGAGTTGTTGCCGAGATTCACCAGATTACAGGTTCGGTGGAGATTGCCCCCTCTGTGGGGCTGGCCGATGCAATTTTCGATATAGTAAGTACTGGCGGGACATTAATCTCAAATGGACTCAAAGAGGTTGCAAAGGTAATGGATTCACAGGCGGTATTAATTGCCAATTCCGACATGGAGAGTGAAAAGAGGGAAATTTTAAACCAGCTGATTATCCGCTTTGAGGCTGTCGAAAGGAGCAAAGGAATGAAGTATCTACTTATGAACCTGCCACTTGATAGGGTGGAAGAGGCAACCAAAATGTTGCCGGGTATGAGGAGTCCGACAATTTTACCTTTGGCACAGGAAGGCTGGTGTTCGCTGCATGTTGTAGTAGATGAAAAGCAACTATGGCCAAAAATCGAGGGGTTGAAATCTATAGGAGCAGAAGGAATTCTCGTATTAACTCTTGAAAAGATGATGCCATGATAGAAATTTTGAATTTTCCTCAAAGGGCTCTTTGGAACGAAATAGCTTACAGACCAAAGAAAAAGAGTAAGTTGATGGCAATGAGGGTTGCTGAAATAGTGGACAAGGTAAGAGCGGGAGGAGATGCAGCCCTGAGGGAGCTGACTTTGAAATATGACGGTACCGCCCCGTATTCATTTTATGTAACTGAATCTGAGTTTAAATCAGCGGCTGATGCGGTAGATGAAGATTTGAAAAGGGCAATTGATTCGGCTGTTTTGAACATTACGCGTTTTCACAAAGCACAGAAAGTGAGCAGTGTAGAGCTGGAAACACAGAAGGGGGTCTTTTGCTGCCAAAGGTCGCTCCCGGTAAAGAGAGTTGGACTTTACATACCCGGAGGTTCTGCTCCGCTCTTCTCTACGGTTATGATGCTTGTAATTCCGGCTAAGATAGCGGGTTGTAAAGAGATAACACTCTTTACCCCTCCGGCAGGGAACGGTTCGGTATCTCCACTGATCCTTTATGTGGCAAACCTTTTGGGCATATCCGAGGTGATAAAAGCGGGAGGAGCTCAGGCTATAGCAGCAATGGCCTATGGAACAGAGAGTATCAGAAAAGTAGATAAAATTTTTGGTCCGGGAAACAGTTATGTAGCCCAGGCAAAGCTCTATGTGAGCACTGCAGTTTCAATTGATATGGTTGCCGGCCCATCAGAACTGATGATAATCGCAGATAAAAGCGCCAACCCGTCATTTATAGCAGCGGATCTGCTTTCTCAGGCAGAGCATGGTCCCGATTCACAGCTTTTTCTTCTGACAAGCGAGAGGGAGATTGCAGAGAAGGTAAACAGCGAGATAGACTCCCAACTGGCTTCCCTTCCAAGACAAAACGCAGCTATGGAATCGCTTAAGAACAGTAAGATAGTGCTTATGAAAGAAGAAGATGAAATGGTTGAATTTGCAAACCTCTATGGCCCGGAACACCTTATGATTTCTACAGAGGATCCATGGATCGTGGCAGACAAAATTGAAAGTGCAGGAAGCATTTTCCTGGGCAACTACTCACCTGAAAGTGCCGGAGACTACGCGTCCGGAACAAACCATAGCCTACCGACTTCCGGTTGGACAAAATCCGTGGGAGGAATATCGGTTGATTCTTTTCTTCATAAGATAACTTATCAGAAGATTTCCAAAACCGGTTTGCAGAGGCTCGGCAAGACAGTCGAAATTCTGGCTGAAGCAGAGGGTCTTTATGCTCACAAAAACGCAGTTAAAATCAGATTAAAAGAGATACAAAATGGACTATAACAACATTGTAAGGAAGAACATACTTAGCATGACCCCGTACTCAACTGCAAGAGACGAGGCGCAAAGTGGACTTTCGGTATATCTGGACGCCAACGAGAGCCCATATGAGAACGGAGTGAACAGATATCCAGACCCCAGGCAGACCGACCTTAAAAAGATAATATCCAAAATCAAATCGGTTCCTCAGGAGAATATATTCATAGGAAACGGCAGCGATGAGGCGATAGATCTTCTTTACAGGGTTTTCTGCGAGCCGGGCAGGGATAATGTTATCGCTATATCGCCAACTTACGGAATGTATAAGGTGGCGTCGCAGATAAACAATATCGAATACAGAGAGGTGCTGCTTGAACCGGATTTTTCCCTCAATCCAGATAAAATTTTAAGTGCCGCCGACACCAATTCCAAGCTAGCCTTTATCTGTTCGCCGAACAATCCAACAGGTAATGAGATAGATAATAGAGCAATCGAAAAAATTGCCCTCTCATTCAGTGGAATTATTGTTGTGGATGAAGCCTACATAGACTTCGCCGATGGTAAAGGATTCTTGAACCGACTGAACGAATTTCCGAATGTGATTGTATTGCAGACCCTTTCAAAGGCGTGGGGAATGGCAGGACTTAGAATAGGATTTGCCTTTGCAGATGAAAGGATTATTTCTCTCTTATCAGCAGTGAAATATCCCTACAATATTGGCTCCGACACTCAGGAGCGAGCCTTGAAGCTGTTGAAATCTACACCGGAAGAGAGAATAAGGATGATTATCTCGGAACGAAAGAAGATGGCAGAAGAGCTGTCCAAGCTGACTTGTGTGGAAAAGGTTTTCAAAAGTAGATCCAATTTTCTTCTGGTGAAATTCAAGGAGTCAAATGAGATTTATAATAATCTGATTGATAGTGGAGTTGTAGTGAGAGACCGCTCTTCGCAACCGTTGTGTGGTGATTGCCTAAGACTAACAATTGGCCTGACATCTGAAAATGAGAGGGTTTTACAAATTCTGAAAGGAGAAGAGACCGAGGTTACAAGATATATATCTATGAGCAGAATAACCAAAGAGACAAATATTTCGCTCGAGCTGGACATCGACGGCTCATTCGACTCTAAAATTGAAACCGGAATTGAATTTTTTAACCACATGCTGGACCAGCTGGCTTTCCACTCAGGAATATCGCTGCGGTTGACAGCAAAGGGCGATCTGAGTGTAGATGAGCACCACACAGTAGAGGATGTGGCAATAATTCTAGGAGAGGCGCTGAATGGGGCTTTAGGCAGCAAGGAGGGAATTGAGAGATATGGTTTTGTACTTCCGATGGACGACTCGCTGGCTCAGGTTGCAATTGACTTTGGGGGAAGGGCATATCTCAACTGGAATGTCACTTTCAGCAGAGAGAATATTGGCACATTCCCGACCGAAATGTTCCGCCACTTCTTCTACTCACTGGCTGTATCATCAAAATCGACAATCTATATATCGGCAACCGGAGAAAATGACCACCACATAGCCGAGTCAATTTTCAAGGCATTTGCAAAATCATTGAAAATGGCCGTGAGAAAGGAAAAATTCAGCTATAAACTGCCAACTACAAAGGGTGTATTATGATTGCAATAATCGACTACAATACAGGAAATCTCTTTTCCGTTACATGTGCTCTTGACCGTCTGGACGCGGAGTATGTTGTAACCAGCTCCCCGGAAGAGATTAAGGCGGCAGACTCAGTAATTTTGCCTGGAGTGGGAGAGGCCTCGTCTGCAATGTCAAATCTCAGGGTAACCGGGCTGGACAAACTGATTCCAACGCTCAAGGTTCCAGTCTTGGGAATTTGCATAGGAATGCAGCTTATGTGCCGTTCCAGCGAAGAGGGAAAAGCCTCCTGTATGGGAATTTTCTCAAACGAGGTTTTAAGACTGAAGGGTGAGGAACTTAATGGAGATAGTCTTAAGGTCCCTCATATGGGATGGAATAGCATAACTAATCTCAAAACCACTTTGTTCGAAGGGATAGACGAGGGAGAGTACCTCTATTTCGTTCACTCATTTGCTCCGGCCATAGGGAAGGCGACAATTGCCACTACAAGTTACGGAACTGATTTCAGTTCTGCTCTGTATTCAGGAAACTTCTTCGGAACTCAGTTTCATCCCGAAAAGAGCGGAGGCGTGGGAGAACGTATTCTCAGAAACTTTATAAACATTAAAATAGACTGAATATGGATATAATACCTGCAATAGATATAATCTCGGGAGAGTGTGTGAGACTTTCAAAGGGTAAGTATGACTCAAAGAGAGTCTACTCAAAATCCCCGGAGGATGTTGCGATGATGTATCAGGATTACGGGTTCAAAAGATTGCACATCGTAGATCTGGACGGGGCAAAATCAAAAAAGCCAATGAATCTTAAAACTCTTGAGAAGATATCTTCATCTACCGGGCTCAATATCCAGTATGGTGGTGGCGTCAAGAGTGAGGAATCCCTCAAAAGCATTCTGAGTGCAGGAGCTTCCAGGATCATCTGCGGAAGCGTAGCCATTACCGACCCAGACCTTTTTATTATGTGGCTGAAGGGTTATGGTGCAGACAAACTGATACTGGGAGCCGATTTCAGGAATGAAAAGGTGGCTATTGACGGATGGGAAACCCAGACAGACAAATCCCTGTACGATACAATTGAGATGTTCTGCAAGGAGGGGCTTGAGCAGTTGATATCAACTGATATTTCAAAGGACGGAATGCTTTCTGGTCCATCGTACGAGAAATACTACACGATTAAGAAGCGTTTCCCGAAACTGAGAGTTACAATAAGCGGAGGCATCTCCTCTCTGGACGACGTGATTAAGATAGACAGAAATTTAATAGACAGTGTTATAGTTGGGAAGGCGATATATGAGGGGAGAATAGACCTTAAGGAGTTGAGAAAATGTTAGCAAAGAGAATTATTCCCTGTCTTGATGTAAGGGAGGGCAAAACGGTAAAAGGGGTAAACTTCCTGGGATTGCGCGATGTGGGAGATCCTGTGGAGATGGGAATGAAATATGCCAGTGAGGGAGCCGATGAATTGGTATACTTAGACATAAGCGCAACAATTGAAGGTAGGGGAACATTTCTCAAACTGGTATCTTCTGTGGCAAGAAACATAAATATACCATTTACAGTAGGGGGTGGCATCTCCTCATTGGAAGATGCCTCTGTCCTGCTTCTGGCCGGAGCAGACAAAATCAGCATCAACAGCGCCGCAGTAAAGGATCCCGGCCTCATCTCCCGTATAGCTGGCAAATATGGTTCTCAGTTTCTGGTTGTAGCAATCGATGCAAAATTCATTGATGGCAAGTGGAGGGTTGTAACGCATAGCGGAAGCCGGATTAAGGAGCTGGAACTCTTTTGGTGGGCAAAGGAGGCAGAGAGATTAGGTGCGGGGGAGATTCTCTTCACATCCATGGATCATGATGGAACCAAGAAAGGTTACGCCTGTGAGGAGCTGCACAAGCTTTCTGAGATACTGTCCATTCCACTTATAGCCTCAGGCGGGGCAGGGTCTGTAGAACACTTTGTCGAGCTCTTTTCAGGAAACTGTGCCGATGCTGCGCTGGCATCTTCCATATTTCACTATAACGAAATTACAATAGGCAAATTAAAAAACGAATTAAGAAAAAATAAAATAGAAGTAAGATTATGATAAACTTTAATGAACTGGATTTCGAAAAGAACAAAGACGGACTGATTCCAGCAATAGTTCAGGATGATATGACACACAGGGTGCTGATGCTGGGCTATATGAGCAAAGGCTCTCTTGCATTGAGCTTAGAGAGCGGTTTTGCCACATTTTACAGCAGGAGCAGACAGCAATTATGGACCAAGGGAGAGACCAGCGGGAATTATTTAAAAATAAAAACAATAGATGCAGACTGTGACGGAGACACGCTGTTGATAAGGGCAGAACCGACCGGCCCGGTTTGCCATAAAGGGACAACCAGTTGCTTCGGGAGCGAAAACAGCGAAGGTTTCATACGTAAACTTGCGAAGACAATAGAGGGAAGGCACATCAATATGCCGGAAGGTTCCTATACCACAACCCTTTTTAACGAAGGCGTAGCAAAAATTGCCCAGAAGGTGGGAGAAGAGGCTGTAGAAACAGTAATCGAGGCGCTTAAAGGCGACAAGGAGAGACTCATATATGAAATTTCCGACCTGGTATATCACCTGTTAGTATTGATGAAGAATGAAAAAATTTCGATTTCCGATATTGAAGAGGAGCTTTACAAAAGGAAAAAGTAAAAGGGACTGGGCTAAAAGAGCCCTGTTATATTACCTTCGTTGTCTATGTCTACCCTCTCCGATGAGGGTTCCTCCGGCAGTCCTGGCATACGCATTATATCTCCAGTAATCGGAATAAGGAACCCCGCACCAGATGCAATCTCGATATCGCGCACAGTTATAACAAAATCCTTTGGCCTTCCCAGAAGCTCAGGATTGTCTGAGAGGGATTTTTGTGTCTTGGCCATGCATATTGCGAGATTGCCAAGTCCAAGTGAGGCTATCTTTGTCAGTTTGGCTTTAGCTTTCGGAGTGTAATCGACAGCTTCGGCCCCGTATATCTTCTTTGATATGGTTTCGATCTTTTGCTCCACGCTCTCATTAAGAGAATAGAGAGGAAGAAAATTAGGGCAACAGTGTTCAGAGGCATCCAAAACCAGATTGGCAAGCTCCTCTGCTCCTGCTCCCCCTTTTCCCCATATATCAACCACAGAGACGGGAACACCCTTTTTATTGCAGAACCTGACAATAAAATCGAGCTCCTCCTGCGAATCCGATGTAAACTTGTTTACCGCAACAACCGGGGCGAGGTTGAACAACTTAATGTTCTCTATATGCTTTTCAAGGTTTTCCATACCCTTTTCCAAGGCCTCCACATTCGGGGTTCTGATATCCTTGAGCAATTGTCCTCCATGATATTTAAGTGCCCTTACCGTAGCGACCAAAACTGCTGCATTTGGCGAGAGCTTTGCGCTCCGGCACTTGATGTCAAGAAATTTTTCCGCCCCCAGGTCAAATCCGAAACCAGCTTCTGTGACTGTATAATCTGTCAGAGACAAAGAGGTTTGTGTAGCCAATACGGAGTTGGTCCCTTGTGCAATATTGGCAAACGGTCCTCCGTGTATAATAGCGGGAGTACCTTCGGTTGTCTGTACAAGATTTGGTTTTATAGCATCCTTCAGTAGAGCTGCCATAGCTCCGTTTGCCTTAAGATCTCTTGCATATACAGGTTTTTTATCAAATGTGAAACCAATAAAAATATTCCCCAAACGCTCCTTCAAATCATCTATGTTATTTGACAGACAGAGAATAGCCATTACTTCCGAGGCTGCGGTAATATCAAACCCGGTCTCCCGCGGTATTCCATCGGTAATTCCACCCAACCCTACAACTATAGACCTTAACGACCGGTCGTTCATATCCATCACCCTCTTCCAGGAGATTGTCCGCGGGTCCAGGTTAAGTGACCTGGTTTTACTCTGGATATTGTTATCGATAAGTGCGGCCAGCAAGTTGTGCGCTTTTTCAATTGCTGCAAAGTCTCCGGTAAAATGAAGGTTTATATCCTCCATCGGCAGCACCTGGGAGTACCCTCCTCCTGTTGCCCCCCCCTTTATTCCAAAGACAGGACCCAACGATGGTTCCCTGAGAACCACCACAGATCGTTTTCCTAAACGGTTCAAGGCCTGCGAGAGACCGATTGAAACGGTAGTCTTGCCCTCTCCTGCCGGTGTCGGAGAAATAGCTGAAACAAGTATAAGTTTACCGAACTTGGCCCGGTTTATATATTTCAGAGGCAGTTTTGCTTTGTACTTGCCATAAAGCTCTATTTCGTCGGGGTCTATTCCAAGTTGTTTTGCAACTTCTGCAATCGGGCGTAATTTGATAGAATGCGCTATATCCTGATCTGTCATAAATTGTGATAATTTGTATGTTTTTCTAACAAATAAATAACAATAAAGTTCTTTGAAGTAGAAAAATATTTATATAACTTCGTAGTTATTATTAATACATAATAGAATATAATTAAATATGGCAACATTTGAAGTTGAAGGAAAGGTATTTGAAGTTGATGGAGATGGATTTTTAACAGACCCTGTAATTTGGAACGAAGAAGTAGCAAAATTGTTTGCAAAATCTGATGGTATAGAAGAACTCTCAGAAAAGCACTGGGCTATAGTCCGGATTATCAGAAGAAATTTTGAAGAAAAGGGTAATGCGCCGATGATCCGCACCATTTGCCAGGAAACCGGCCTCAAACTTCGTGAAATATATGAGTTGTTCCCTTTAGGTCCGGCCAGAGGTGCCTGCAGAGTAGCCGGTTTACCAAAACCAGACGGCTGCGTTTAACAGATTACAATTATGGAGAGTTATGAATGGATTGCTTTAATAGCTTCCACAATCTGTTTGTTTATATTTCTTACTCAATTTCTTTGCCTCGTTAAAATGGGTTCCCCAAAAGATCTCTCAAAAAGGGAGGGAGATATAAAGGGAGCTGTTTTGTATTCTTTTGTAAAAGCAATGGCCCCCGGCAACAAAGAGTCTGCATATCTTCACCTGCCGACCTATACTGCAGGCATTATCTATCATATCGGAACGTTTCTTACCCTGCTGCTTTTTATAGTATTTATGGTAATGACTATTTTCGGAATTGAAATTCCATTTAACCTCTCTTTTTTAACCCATTTCACGTTAATTATTGCGGGAATTCTTTTTTTTACCTCATTGTCTGGTTTGCTGATTCTGGCAAAAAGAGTTGTCAACAAAGAACTTAGATCGCTGTCCGGTCCCGATGATTATTTATCAAATATCATTACCACGCTGACCCAGCTGGTGACTGCCTTTTTCATGATTTTTTCTACTGCGAAGGTTGTATACTTTGTAATAATGACCCTGTTTTTTCTATGGTTGCCTGTAGGAAAGACCAAACATCTTATGTACTTCTTTTTTGCAAGATATCATTTAGGTTTCTTCTACGGATGGAGGGGAACATGGCCACAAAAATCACCGGATAGAGATTATGGAGAAAATAGACATAAATAAAAGAGAGAAGGCAATCGACCTTCTGAGATCCACTTCGGACAGTAAACTTACCACTCATCTCAATGCATGTGTAAGATGTGGCTTATGTGCCACAAGCTGTATGTACTACCTCACATTTAAGAAGGCAAAGTACATACCTGCAAAAAAGATAGACCTTGTAAGTTCTATATACAGAAAATATTGCACAACAATGGGCAGGGTCGCTCCTGCTCTGGTAAATGCAAAGGTGCTGGACGAACCTATGGCGGAGGAGATGGTAGATTCTCTTTTCGGTGCCTGCACAATGTGCGGAAGGTGTGTCAAGCATTGCTCCATTGGGGTGGACATTCCCTTTATCGTTAAGAAAGGAAGGGAAATGCTTGCTGCAATGGATCTTGTTCCAAAGACACTTCAATCTACTGTGGATGCTGCTATTACCACCGGAAACAATATGGGAATCCCTACAGGGGAGTTTGTAGATACAATCAAGTGGATGGAAGAGGAGCTCATAGATGAAATGCAGGACGAGAGAGCAAGAATTCCGCTCGATGAGATGGACAAGGATATATTCTATACCCTTAATCCTCGAGAACCTAAGTTCTTTCCGCTATCGATCTCGGCTATGGCAAAGATATTTTACGCAGCAAATGCAAGTTGGACGCTCTCTTCAAAATACTACGACGTTACGAACTATGGATACTTCAACGCCAACATGGCGGAGGCAACTCAGATTGCCAGGAATCTCTACAATGAGGTTCTTCGGCTCAGGGGCAAAAGGTTAGTTCTGGGAGAGTGCGGACACGGATCCAGAGCAAACAGATGGGAAGGTCCCAACTATCTTAAGAAAGCCTATGACTTTGAGACCATAACAGCAGTAGAGCTTATCGAAAGATATATCCGTCATGGCAGTATAAAACTGGACAAGTCTTTGAACAAAGAGCTCTGTACAATTCACGACCCGTGCAATCTCGTAAGAAACGGGGGTTTGCTGGAGCAGATTAGATTTGTGGTTAAGAGTTCTGTTGCAAACTTTGTTGAGATGAATCCTTATGGAAACGACAACTTTTGTTGTGGCGGTGGCGGTGGTACACTGGCAATGAGCGAATATAACGACAGAAGGCTGAAAATAGGAGAGATAAAGGCAAATCAGATTAGAAAATCAGGTGCAAAAGTGGTTATTACCCCTTGCCATAATTGTGTGGACCAGTTGACACAGCTTAATCATACATACAAATTGGGCGTTCAGATTAAAACCATTTCAGAGGTAGTCGCAGATGCGTTGATAATTACAAAAACAAATTAATATAAATAATTATTATGAGTAAACTGATTTACCTGGATAATTCAGCTACAAGCTTTCCGAAACCGAATGTGGTTTATGATTTTATGAATACTTTTTACAGGACCAAAGGGGTGAGTCCGGGACGTTCCGGATTTGATGCCGCCCTTGAGACAGAAGAGGTCGTAAATAACACCAGAAAAATGCTGACTAAACTTTTTAATGGTGGCACAGATCACAACAGATTAACATTCAGCTATAATGCAACCGATTCCCTAAACCTTATAATAAACGGTTTAGTTGAAAAAGGAACCCACGTGGTGACTACCACCCTGGAACACAATTCGGTTTTGAGACCGCTTTATGCTCACCAGCAGGAGGGAACCATTGAAGTTACGTATGTTCCTTTCGACGAAAACGGATATGTATGCCCCGATGACATAAAAAAGGCTATTAAGAAAAACACAAAGTTTGTGATTATAACTCATTGTTCCAATGTTTTGGGGACAATCCAGCCTTTGGCAGAAATTGGAAAAGTCTGTAAGGAGAAGGGGGTGATATTTGTAGTGGATGGCAGTCAGGGTGCCGGATCGGTAGATTTTGACATGCAAGCCTGCAACGTGGATGTCTACTGCTTTACCGGTCACAAATGCCTGATGGGCCCTACCGGAATAGGTGGCTCATATGTCAGAGAGGGAATTAATATTAAACATACCCGTGCCGGCGGCACAGGCGTCCGTTCTGCATATCCAGGCCATTTGGAAGAGTATCCTTACCGCTTAGAATACGGCACCTTAAATCTGCTTGGCGTCGGTGGTCTTTATGCCGGAGTTAAATGGATCACAGAACAGGGGGTAATGAATATTCACAATCGTGAAATTGAACTTTGGGACAAACTTCGCAAAGCAGCTCAAAGTACAGAAGGGGTAACTACCTATTGTGCAAACAGTAAGGAGAATATGAATCCGGTATTATCGTTTAACATCAAGGGCTTTGAAGCCGGTGATGTGGGCACAATGCTGGATGTAGACTATAATATTGCAGTGAGAACCGGTTTGCAATGTGCTCCAAAGGTGCACCAACAGATTGGTACTGCTGATATTCATGGTACTGTAAGAATGAGTATTGGAGCATTTACCACCGAGGCAGATGTAGATGCCGCTATTGATGCAATAAAGGATATCGCTTCAATTAAGAACTGAAAGTTGAGGAGCTATTCAGCTCTTCAACCTCTTTTATACCGGTCCGGTTAAAAATTACCCGGTATCGCTTATACTCCTCTGTCTCTCCAAATTTAAGCTGTATCACAAAATTGAGGTAATAGACTTTGGAACCCGAGATCTCTTCGTAGTCATCCTCTTCAGACAGAATGAAAAGTGGAACTTCCGGGTCGTCCGTCTTAAGAAGAAAGGATGAAAGGTTAAACCGGAATATATCGTTTATACCACTAATATAATATTGGGAGTTGTCGTTCAGAACTTTTCTGTCTAACTGTACAAGTTTCCGGTAGAGAATAATTTTCTCTATCGAATTTCTGTTTTCCGATTCGAGCAGCGGGGTCCTGTCTCTGATGTTCATAACCTCACGTGGCACCCTTTTCTGCATTATGAAGTCTACACCCTCTTTACTCCAGCCGAGAACATGATCATTTATGCTGACCGTGGTGACATTGTCAAAAAATCGGCGGCTTTTTTTATGTGCAAAGTAATACCTTATCAATTCCTTGATACGGTCTTTGAGCATATAGCTGACTACCAGAGCCACAAACAGTGGCATTGTAAAGTTCCCGTAACGCTGTTGAAAAGAAAAAGAGATAGCGGTTGCAAAGATCATCGATGCTCCAGCTGCTATACTATAATAGATCTGCTCAATCAAAACCCCATCTTTTTTTTTGTCTGCAGTCAGAAACAGTTCACTTTCCGCATATTTTTTTAGTGCGCCAGCCCTGGATACAAGATCTCGGTTTCGATTGGAATTATGTTTTTCTACAACAGAATACCCCATTTTGGAACGGTATGCGATTTCCTCTTTAATAAGATCGATGAATTTCTGTTTGTGTAACAGATATGTCTCAGGAAGACTGGTTTTTAAAAAGTCCAGCAATCTGAAAACCTGTCGCTGCAAAATATTACTTATGAATTCATCACCAAATTGATAATACCCGAACACCTCACTGCTCACGGTAGGGACACTTATAATTTTTGAAAGTGCCCTGTATCTGCCCAGAATCGACCTGAGGTTGTTTACAAGTTCATCACAAAGCTCACACCTTTTCTCATCTGCCAAAGGTTTAATTATGTAGTATATATGGTCCCGCAGAGAACTTTTGAAAATTGCAGCAAACATTTTTATATGATACTCATATTCAGTAATATTCTTATGAGTAGGGTCATTGGCCATCTTAATAAATGCCCTTTCCAGATAGGTCATGGGAAGAGCCTCCCCCTGCGCAATTTCCCTTAAGAGAAATGTAGGAGTAATGAGCCTTATGTGTGAATGTAAGTCTCTGTAAAACTGATTTTTTGAGTATGTGGAAGAGTTAATATCCAAGCGGTCGGGAATGAATATCCAGGTATTCATTGTAAATTCATTTGTCCCGGATTGATTTGTTGCTTTAAAGCCAACCTTGAACTCAACCGAAAATCTATCGTGTTTTTTTGTCTGAATATTGATCATATCTACCACTTATTAAAAGGATGTTCAGATAACCAGGTATTATAATACCTCACATCCCCGGTAACCTCCTTGCCCAGCCACTCCGGTTTCTCAAAATCCTCGTCTTCATTTTTCAGTTCTATCTCTGCAATAATAAGTCCAATATTATCTCCCAGAAATTCATCCACTTCATAGACGTGAGAGCCTGCAACTACCTCATACCTGTTTTTCTCAATTATACCAGGCTCACAAAGCTTTAGTAGTTCTTCCGCATCCGAAGCAGAGATCTCTCTCTCCCATTCAAACCGGCTGATTCCACCGGTGCCGGAAGCACCTTTTATTGTAATGAATCCCCTCTTCCCTTTCACTCTTATTCTCACACTTCTCTCTGGAACGGATGAGAGGTACCCTTGTTTAATAGTTTTAAAATCAGTTGAATACACTCTAAACTCTCCGGTTACCAGAAACTTGCGTTCTATTTCCAACATATTCATAGGAATTTAATCTGTTCAAACAAAGATATTAAAAACCTTTATAATTTTTATTACCTTTGTTTAATGGGTTTAACATAGTTGAAATTCTGGAGGTTGTAAGATGATATGAGAGAGACTCCCTCTTTGCTGGTCAAATATATGGAAGAAATATTTATATGAAGAGAATATTAGTAACAGGAGGAGCCGGATTTATCGGATCACATCTTTGCTCAAGACTTGTAAAAGAGGGAAACGATGTGATATGTCTGGATAATTTTTTTACGGGATCTAAAGACAACATAATTCATCTCATAGGAAACCCCCGTTTTGAGATGATCAGACACGATGTAATAAATCCTTTTCACGTTGAGGTGGACCAGATTTATAATCTGGCATGCCCTGCATCCCCAATCCACTACCAGTACAACCCTATTAAAACAATAAAAACTTCTGTGATGGGGGCAATAAATATGCTTGGCCTGGCTAAAAGGATTAATGCAAAAATATTACAAGCCTCTACCAGCGAAGTGTATGGCGATCCTGTAATTCATCCTCAAACTGAATCTTACTGGGGCAATGTAAATGCAATAGGTATCCGTTCCTGCTACGATGAGGGAAAAAGATGTGCAGAGACACTCTTTATGGACTATCATCGTCAGAACAGGGTTAGAATTAAGATTATCCGGATTTTCAACACCTACGGCCCCAATATGAACCCCGATGATGGCCGTGTTGTGTCCAATTTTATCATGCAAGCGCTTTTAAATAAAGATATTGCGCTTTACGGAGGTGGTAGTCAGACAAGAAGCTTTCAATACGTCGATGATCTTATCGAGGGTATGATAAGGGTAATGGATACTGATGATTCCTTCGTGGGACCTGTAAACATTGGCAATCCCAACGAATTTACAATTAAGGAACTGGCAGAGAAAGTAATTTTGCTTACCGGATCCGAATCGAAACTTGTAGGCAAAGAGTTACCGTCCGATGACCCAAAACAGAGACAACCGGATATTTCATTGGCAAAGAAGCTTTTAGGCTGGGAACCCACTATACAGTTAGATGAAGGACTTAGAATGACTATAGAATATTTTCGAAAATATTTAACAAATCATGATGGAAATCAATAATTCCGACTTTACAATTTTAATTGTAGATGATGTAGATGCCAATGTATTGTTGCTAAAGCTTTTAATCTCAAAAGCCGGATATAAGACACTAACAGCATATAATGGCAGAGATGCGTTGGAAATTGTCGAAAAACAAAGACCGGATCTTATTTTGCTGGATATAATGATGCCTGTAATGGATGGTCACGAAGTTGCCAGAAGACTAAAGGAGATGCCAAATAAGTCAGATATTCCCATGATTTTCCTTTCGGCATTAAACTCTACCGAAGATGTTGTTCAGGGTTTTAAACTTGGTGCGGCCGACTATATTTCGAAGCCATTCAACAAAGATGAACTTCTGACTCGTATAAACCACCAGATTTCATTAATTGCGGCCAAAAGATTAATATCCAGTCAGACCGAAGAGTTAAGGAGAATAATCATTGGAAGGGATAAACTCTATTCGGTTATAGCACACGATCTCAGAGCTCCCATTGCATCTATCCGTATGGTAATGGAAGTGCTGATTGCAGGAATTAAAAAGGAGAGTATAGACGAAGACATGTACGAACTTCTGGTTATGGCTAACAGGCTTACAGATGACAGTTTTACCCTCCTCGATAACCTTCTGAAATGGACTAAAAGCCAGACAGGCCGTCTGAACACTGTATTCCAGGACGATATAGATATTATGAACCTTGTAAATGGTGTGGTAGAGGTTTTAAGAGCTGTAGCAAAACTCAAGAATATTACAATCAATATTATAGGGAGTACAGACAGGGTTGCAAGAATTGACATAGACATGGCAAAAACCGCTCTTCGTAACCTTATAAGCAATGCGATCAAGTTCAGCTACGATAACTCGGAAGTTGAAGTTGAGATTGTTGAAGAGCCGGAAAGAATAATAATTCATGTAAAAGATCACGGTGCAGGAATAAGTGAAGAGGACCAAAAAAAATTGTTTCAGGCAGAATCACATTTCACTAGTTACGGAACAGATAATGAGGAGGGTTCAGGATTAGGTCTTCTGCTCTGCAATGAATTTGTTAAAAGGAACGGAGGTACATTAAGCTTTATATCGGAAGAGGAGAAAGGCTCTACATTCAGTTTCGATATTCCAACTCCGTCAAAACGGGATTGTGATCACTCCATTTCAAAGAGTTAGAATAATATCTGACCCCTTTTAACTCTTTAGAATACATAATATAATCTATTCTGATAAGATTTGCTTTATGCATAAAAGTACTTCCGATGCCGGAACCTGCCTCTTTGAAACCATCAATTAGATTACCTTTTGCTTTCTTGTAAACATACGATGATGGGGTATCATTAAAATCGCCGCATAAGATTACAGGAACTTTTGTTGTATCGGTGAATGACTTGATAATATTTGCCTGAATAGCCCTTTGCTTAAAATTCTTGCCCATAAGATCAATGCTGCTCTCGATATTCGAGTAATGAACTCTGTTCATTCCGGTGGTCTGCAGGTGTGCATTAATTACCCGGACAACCTTTCCTCCCGGTAAGTTGATATCCGCCCACAGTGCCCCGTTTGAAGTTAAGGCAAAGTGAATCTTAGCGCTGTTGGTAATCGGATACTTACTAAAAATTGCCAACCCTATTTCGTCTTGAGAATCTTTGTGAATAGAGGAGTAAGGAAGAAAATCGAACGCACTTTTTACCTCCTCCATATTGAGTATCTCAGGTGGCATAAACTCCTGCATGCATAGAATGTCAACACCCTCTCCGGCAAGATAGTCAGCAATATAATTAACGGAGACCTCATTAAATATATAATTGAACCCGTGGATATTATACGTTGCAATCTTAATGTTTGAGTTAATCTTGTCATATCTTCTCCCGGAAAACGGATTGAGCTGAACCATGGAAAATATATAATTATAGTTTATAACAATTGCCAGCATGGGGATTATTGATAGCCAACTCTTATTGAATAACCAGTAGATGACCAGAAGAAGGGCGATAAACAAAATAACCGGCAAAATGAGCCCTAAGAAAGGGACAAAAGAGTTCCTGTTGGGATCCGTGTTTGAAGCAAGCAATCCGAAGATACTAAAAATCAGCACAATTATGCTAATAATTACCATTGTAACTTTAAATAACAGATTAACAGATTTCAGACCCATTCCAGACACAATAAATTTATTAAATTAAACTAAAATTCAAAGTAAGTTAATTTTTTTGAATCACATTTTATGAGTTATCAATAATTATTGTTATCTTTTTTCTACATTTACATAATTATTTAATTTTAAATTTAACATAGGACTGCCGTGAAAAAAAAAGTTTTGATTGTAGATGATAAGCCGACGATTGCCAAAGTAATTCAAGTATACATTTCTGAAACTTTCGATTGCATATATTTTGAAGATCCTATAAAGGCAATTGCCTGGTTGCAAGAGGGCAACATACCTGATTTGATTATTTCTGATATCTATATGCCAAATATGTCCGGTGTAGATTTCCTGGACTATATTAAGAAAAACGATCTTTTCAAATCTATTCCGTTCGTTGTGCTCTCAAGTGAGGATAGTACTTCTCAGAAGATA
>JBAYMP010000023.1:0-36075 GCA_041663505.1 Bacteroidales bacterium
CCTCAACAACCTCACTATAGATGAATTCTGGGATAATTTTTATAAAACAAAAACTAATTTATTAAATGTTGCTTAACCTTTTGTCCAAAAAAAGTTTGCAATTCCAATGTATTGCCTTGACTTGTTCTAGTTCTTGAAATCAGTACTTTACTCGCTAAATCACGATTAAAAAAGTTTAGATGTGAAACAAACTCTTGGTGTTGCAAACTTACGGCTTGATTTTCCATTAATTCACCAATTTTCCGTGATATTCCAGTAGTAGTAAGTTGTGATTGACAATGATTTATCCGAGACTTGTATTTATATTCGTCATAATATTGCAGAATTACTGTCTTGTTGTTAAATAAAAACTCTTTAGCAATTAATTCATTAAGCTCAGAAACTAAAGCTGTCCTATTTTGCAGAAGTTGATTGTTCTGAATAATATCGGCATCAATTCTTGAAATTAAACTCGTTATGTTTGTTGTCAGTGTGTGTAAACTTATATTTAGTTCTCCACCATTTTGTAAAAATGCAATAATTCTATTTCTGAATGTAGTAACTGAATTAGAAAACTGATTATAGTTATCTCTAAAATTTGGATTTAATTGCTCTAACTCTGCAAAATTTTCAATTGGCGGAATAACTAATAAATTGAATGAGTTAAGTTTTCGCTGAATTAATGTATTAATTGAATTTAACTGTGTAGAAACGTCATTTAATACAAATTGATTGAAGGTTTTCAATCTTTGTTGTGCCATTTCACCAAGTTCTTGTTGGCACAACACACATTTTTGCAATGAAACTAATGATGGAAAATTTTGACCATCTGAAAGATTTGAACTATGAGCATAATTTCTTGCGGCCTCCCACAAAGTTCGCCAAGGGTTTGTTCCAAATCCATCCAAAGTGTTTACGTCTTGTAATTCCGCTGTCGCAATTTGATACGCTTGATTTACGCTTTCAAAAGTATTTCGATTTGCTCTTAGTTCGTTAATGTTTTGCTCGTTGAATAATGTTTCGATTTGTAATAATTGTTGTATGTAGCCGTTAATTCGTGTTCGTTGATTAGTTAAGTTCGCAATGTTTTGTTGAGGATTTTGTGACATTGTTAGGTTAGTAAGCACTTGCTTCCTGTCTGTGTCTGTTTGTGAAAATTGAATATGAGAATCAACAATGGCACGATTTAAATTTTCAATAGTTACATACCATTGGGATGTTGTCGTCTGAATTAAATTCTGTGGCATTGCTGGCTTTTGTGTATTATATGAAACAACCGATGAGCCAAGCGTTTGATGTATCCTTGTGAAAGTTGAAATTAACTTCTCTAAAACATCAATTCCAATAGGTTTATATTCTGTGGGGTTTTCATTGTTGATGTAAATATCTCCACAATCATTATCAAAAACAAAAATCGAATTGAGAATAGGATTACTAGGGCTGTTTTCTGTCCATGTAAAACTATTATTTGTACCATTATTTTCTACAACAAAGTCCACTTGTTGCTGACTTGTTGAAGGATTGAAAACATTCTTTTTTAATGTAACACTTGGGTTTCTACTCCAACAAAGTTTTCTCAAAATTCGAGAGTAACTTGATTTTCCAGAACCATTTGCACCATAAACAACTGTTAAACCTGTATTTGAAAATTGTAACCCGCCTTGACTATGCAAAGCACAAATGTTTATTGGATTGATAAGACTGATTAGTTTAGGGTAACTTCCACTAGCCGCAGTTGCTGTTGGGATGTGAATGCTATCAAGCGGAATAGGGTTTAAAGTAATTGTATTGTCGCCACATTCTTTTTTCACTAATTGAACAAGTTCATCAATGTCGTTTTGTGTAAGTGTTGTTGATGTAACAAGTCTTCTTAATGCATCTTGAACAAATGCTTGTTTGCTTTGTGACCAAATTAAAATATCTTGATATATTGACATTGTTCAGAGTTTAAGATTTAATTGTCTTTGGGTGTCTTTTTTATGCTTACTGCCAACGGTCCGGCGATATAGCCCGTTTTAATGGGCGATGACGCCTGTTATACCATGTTTCAATTAATCAATAATTCTGTCAAAATTGATATATTTAAATTCTGTTTTTAAAGAGTCTTGCACTATTTCAAATTTAAGATTAACAAATTCTGCCCCTCTAAAAGTTTCTCCTTTCTTTTGTCGTAGCTCATCAAGTTTATTCCATTGATCAACATTTAAAACAATTTTTGCGCACAAACCATCTCCTTGGATTCGGAAGTAGAGTAATTCTTTCCCAGCAGACTCTACATATTCAGAGAACCAATACGATAACTTGGTTTTGTCAACAATTCCCAGTTGTTGCACAAGTTCTGATTTATACTCTTCTGAATCCGGTGAATATTTGTCAAAAACCGGATTGGTATTTTTACAAAGCGGCCGATCACAAGAGAATAATAAAATGACCAAACAAAAGAGAGGTAAAAAGAATTTAATTTTTGTTTTCATAGTTGATTAATTTAAATATGGTATAACGTTCCCGCGCGTTGTTTTGTGCGGGATTTCGAAGCTTTTTTATTTTCCACCGAGGGGAACCGAAATTTAAATTCAACCCTCTGAAATCCAGTCAAAACCCGCATAAAATAAGGCGTATGTTATAGGCAGTAAATTTTATACATGGAATGAAATACTACCGTCTGGATTTTGTCGAACTTGAGCACCGCCTTGTCCTTCAATTCTTGCACCAGAACCAGCAGATATTTCAGATGTCGAAGTTTTACTGGTACTATTGTCCCCAAACGTAAATTTTGTTCCTGAAGCTGATTTCATTGTTATACTGTCGGATGCATAAATGTAAGTGCCGCTTATATTAATGTCACCATTCTGGGCTGCAAAATCAATTATCTTGTCCGCTACTATTCTTGCATTAGTGATATTAAGATATTTCGATAACTGGTCTGCAAGTTGATCTTTGGTTAACTCCTGCCGTGTCAATGCAGATTTTAAGAAGTCATAAATTGCATTTGAAGCAATGTTGACTCCGAGGGATAGAAGAAGTTCATTCATTTTTGTTTAGTTTAAATTTATAATTTGTTGCCTAATTGTCCAGATTTATTTATTGCCTATAACGGTTGCGGCTTGCAGTTTGCGCATTAGCGTAACTGCAAGCTGCTGTTATGTGCTGTGTTACTTAAAATTATCATTACAACTGCTCTATGAGCTCAATATTACTTTTCTTATTATATCCAATGATTAGTAATACCGACATCGCAATACTAAATAATATCATAAAGAATCCAAAGAGGTATTCTATAGTTGCCTCTCCATCTATAATATCATCAAGCAATGCCAATATCATGTAAAATGAACCTAAAAGAAAAATCGTTCCGAGAATTCTACTTAAAATTACATTCTTGAGTAACAAATTCGCTATGATCAACAAAGCTATACTGCCTGTTATTATATTAACTAGAGTCATGTTTGATGCTATTGCGGAGGTAGCTAAAATTCCGATAAATACAACAGAAGGTAAATAGAGTCTAAAAAAAATTTTCAAGTCTAAAGTTTTCATATAATTCATTGTTAGTGAGGTGATTTTATATATTATAAGCTTTTCTCTTTCGATTTATCATTGCACATAACGGTCGAGGCTATAAAACGTAGGGGATTGAGTAATTGTGAATGTATCAAACGATACAAACATTGCCAGTGGGGGGAAATGTTGTCTAAGAACTTAACTCCCTATGTTTTATTAGCCTTTGTTAGGGCAAATTGTTATTTATTAATTTTTTAAGATACACAAATTCATCATGGTCTAAAATATCAATATTATTTTTTGTTGCCAACTTGACTTTATCTCTACATTTTAACAATCTATCTATCATCGGCTGAAGGTAAGCATTTGTGTGATTAACATAATCATACAAATCATTATGATTAGAAGGTAATTTATATCCTAAATTACAACTCGCTACAATTACTCCCCGGTCACGAAGTTTCGCAATTATTTTTGACCTAAAGTAATGAATAGAAATATCATTTTCCCTCCAACTATTTATGTGTCTCATCAATTCATGTGTAGACACATATCTTGTGGGATTAATATTTTGGAAATAGAATAACAAATAACGTAAGCAATTCACTTGGTCAATATCAGCAGGGCCAGAACTATTCTCATTATCATTAAGGACCTGCTTTGCCATATTAACACCTAAAGTCGAAATTGTTAAGTCAAATTCCTGAAAATCTTTTTGAGGTTCATATGAGTAGGGAAAATAATCTTTAGGCCAAAATCGAATCTTTATTAACTTATCCTTAATTACTGTCAAAAAATCACTTCGATAATCTGACAATCTTTTTTCATCATAGCAGAGACTCAGCGTACCAGTAATAAAATCAGCTAATTGAACAACTAAATCAGACTTACTGTTTGAAAATCTAAAATCTGATTGGTTAAATAAATTAGGAATATGATTATTACCAATATACTTTATAAATCCATCCATAAATTCTTTGCTACCATGTTCATCAGCAACAATTTTCAAATCAGGAAATACTTTAAATAATTCCCTATCAACAAGGCTATGCAAGAACTTATAAAATGGTTGTTTAAATTTAAATCCCTCTCCTGTAAGTTTACGTTTATCAATAACAACTGAAAACACGTGAAAATCAATCTTTATAAGCTCCTTTAAAATCCGTAAACGCCTATTAGTATCTTTACCAACAGAACTTGATTTTATTTCTCCAGTTTGAAATTCAGTCTTTCTAACGTTTTCAAGAAGTAATTCACATTGATGCAAACTATCAAAATCAACAATAATTGCAGTTACAATAAAGTGTGTAGAAACTCCTTCTTTGTCAAAATCAAAGCCAAAATTACCATATTCATCAATAAATGCTAACTGATTATTCATGTTGAATATTTTCTTTCAATTTGTCCTAACGTTTCTATATAATCATGTTTATTGAATATATCACACCAAAAAACGGGAGATAAGAACATGTTTGTTGAATAATATATTTTTGATTATAAATCAAAGTCGTCGGCGGGATTTTTTATGTTTTGAAGACCTGTCATACTTACATGTGTGTAAATTTCGGTGGTTCTGCTGCTCTTGTGCCCTAAAAGATCTTGTATATAACGCAGGCTAACCCCGGCTTCCAACAGATGTGTTGCATAACTGTGTCTTAAGCAATGTAGCGTAAAGTTATGTTTTTTAAGGACATTACCCAAATATTTGTGAAAAATGTTTTCCAGACTTGTTTCACTGTATTTTTCTCCGGTCAATTGTCCCTCTATCAGATATATTTTAGGCCGGTACATTTTGTAGTATCTGATTATCATGTTCATAATTTTTTCACTTACAGGAAGAACTCTGTCTTTCTGTCCTTTTCCATTTACTACGGTAAGTGTTTTTCGCCTGGAATCAAGATGAGAAAGCTTAAGGTTGATTAATTCGCTTCTCCTCAAACCGCATGCATAGATTAAGGTTAGTGCAGTTTTATGTTTTAAGTTTGGGATGCTGGTCAACATTTTCTCGACATCTGACTTTGCGATTACTTTTGGTAGAGAATGAGCCCTTTTGGGACGATCTATATTGTCAATATCCAGGTGTCGGTTTTCTACCTTCAAATAAAACAGTTTAATAGCATTTACAACCTGATTCTGGTATGAGGCAGAGTAGCCTCGTTTTAGGATGAACTGGTTGTTAAACCGAATAATGTCCGAATTTGTGATTTCGGACGGATGTTTGTCTGAAAAAAAATTGAAAAATGTGTTTATAGCCTCTGTATAAGTCTTGACTGTGTTTTCGCTATAGCGTCTGCTTTTCAGCCAGTCTTTAAATTGTGCGACCTTGTCGCTACTCTCTCGCTTCATACTCTCTCACCTATTTATTAAATAATTACAAACTCAAATATACAATATTAATAAATAAAACAATAAAACTAAATGAATACAACAGAACTAAAAGTCCTGCTAAATCAAAATCAAAAAAGGCTGTAATAAAATGATATTCAGGAGAGTTCTATGCTCCTAAATATTTGAAAGCTTCGTAAATAAATATTGCCGGCCCAAAAAGTTGTGGCGTGCATTATGAAATAGATGGCGGATCCAATCAAACCGAGACCGTAAACTGCGCCCGAAGGTGCGCTGTGGTGAATTTCCTTTCTCATTTTGTTTAATTTTAGGTATACAAATATATAATTAAAATATATTATACGGGTACTCTATGCTTGTGAGAAAGAGTGGGTGGGCGGGTACTGAGCTGCCGGCGGCACAGCGGTTTTTTTGTTCAAGAATCTCCTCTATCCAGACGGGTTCCTGTTTACCGCGCCCCACCTCGAGAAGCGAGCCCACCACGGCTCTTACCATATTACGCAGAAAGCGGTTGGCAGTTATTGTGAAACAGAACGAAGAGTCTGAAAAGGAGGGAGTAGGAGTATCTGGAAAGGAGGGAGCGGAAGCATCTGACATGGAAGGAATACAAGTGTCTGAAAAAGATGACTGGTTGAAGTTGTGCCAATTAGGTGGAGAAAAATTCAGCGGCGAGCAGAGAGTCCAGATTGCCTCAGAGACAGTGCAGATATTTGTTTTGGCATTTGAGTGGAGCTTTGTCATTGAGGTGAAATCCTGTTCTCCCAAAAGAAAACCGGCAGCCAGATTCATCTTCTCCACATCCAGATTGTATGGGAAAAAGTATGAAAAATCAGCTGCAAAAGGGTCCTTTTTTGTATGGATATAATATTTGTAAGTCCTGCTTATGGCGTCGAAGCGGGCGTGTGCGTTATCCGGGACCTGAAAAATATTAAAAAGTGTAATGTCTGAGGGCAGGATGGCATTTATTTTGTAAATCAGCTTGGGGTAATCTTGAACCAGAATCGGATTTGACGAGTCGAAATGGGCAACGTAGCAAATTGCGTGAACTCCGGCATCTGTCCTCCCGGCTCCAGTTATCTGGATCTCTGTTCCAAGATATATCGAGAATGCTCTTTCAATCTCAGACTGAACAGACGGCCGATTAATCTGTAGCTGCCACCCGCAGTAGGCGCTACCCCTGTAAGAAAGAGAAATAAAGTAACGCATTCTTAAAAATAAGTTAAATTTGTAAATTTGACAGCTACAAAAATACAAAATCATTTTATATGGAAACCGTAAATATCAAAGAACTAAACGAAAGAATTCAGAGAGAGAGTGCCTTTGTGGATATGATCACTCTGGAGATGAACAAGGTGATTGTCGGTCAGAAACAACTGGTAGAGAGCCTTATGATTGGGCTGCTGGCAGATGGCCACATTCTTCTGGAAGGGGTGCCTGGTTTGGCAAAAACACTTGCCATCAATACACTATCCTCAATTGTGGATGCGCAATTCAGCCGTATTCAGTTCACTCCCGACCTCTTGCCTGCAGATTTAATTGGTACTCTAATATACAGCCAGAAGAGTGAGCAATTTCAGATTAGAAAAGGGCCTATTTTTGCAAATTTTGTATTGGCAGATGAAATTAACAGATCTCCTGCAAAAGTTCAGTCGGCACTGCTTGAGGCAATGCAGGAGAGACAGGTTACAATTGGAGATCAAAGTTTTAAACTTCCGAAACCATTTCTGGTAATGGCTACTCAGAATCCGATAGAACAGGAGGGTACATATCCTTTGCCTGAGGCACAAGTAGACCGTTTCATGTTAAAAGTGATTGTCTCTTATCCTAAAAAAGAGGAGGAGAAACTGATAATCAGAATGAATAACAGTGGTGAGTTTCCTAAGGCCAACAAAGTGCTTAAACCGGAAGATATTATATGTGCCAGAGAGGTTGTGAGAGAGGTTTATATGGACGAAAAGATAGAAAAATATATTGTAGATATAGTTTTTGCGACCAGAACTCCGGAGGAGTATGGCCTTAAAAATCTTAAAGATCTCATCGCGTACGGGGGATCTCCAAGGGCAAGCATATATATGGCAATGGCTGCTAAAGCGTATGCTTTTATCAAGAGGAGAGGATATGTTATTCCTGAGGATGTGAGGGCCGTATGCTACGAAGTGCTGAGACACAGGATTGGTCTTACATACGAGGCAGAGGCAGAAAACATCACCTCGGAGAACATCATCACAGAAATAATGAACGCAATAGAAGTTCCTTAATATGTCATCATTAGAGTTACTAAAAAAAGTTCGGAAAATTGAGATTAAAACAAAAGGGTTATCTCGACAGATTTTTGCAGGAGAGTACCACTCTGCATTTAAAGGGAGAGGTATGGCTTTCAGTGAAGTAAGAGAATATCAATATGGAGATGATGTCAGGAGTATGGACTGGAATGTGACTGCCAGACTTAATGCTCCGTACATAAAGGTGTTTGAAGAAGAGAGGGAGTTGACGGTTGTGTTGCTGGTGGATGTGAGTGGCTCAAGAGCATTTGGAACGACAAAGAAACTAAAGAAGGAGCTGATTGCAGAGATTGCCGCAGTTCTCTCTTTTTCCGCTTCTGCAAATAACGATAAGGTGGGAGCTCTCTTTTTCAGTTCAAAGGTTGAGAAATTCATTCCGCCAAAAAAGGGTAGGAGCCACCTTCTTAGAATCATAAGGGAGCTGCTTGATTTTGAGCCTGAAAACAAAGGGACTGATATAGGAGAGGCTCTCCGGTTTTTGACCAATGCAATCAAGAAGAGATGCACGGCGTTTCTGCTTTCGGACCTGATTGATGTGGACTCTCAGCTTAAGCCTAATTTTGAAAACGCTCTCAAGATAGCTGCAAACAGACACGATATATCGGTTATATCGGTATTTGACCCAAGGGAGAGAGAACTTCCGGATGTTGGATTGGTGAGAATTATGGATTCGGAAAGTGGCAAGGAGGAGTGGGTAGATACCTCCAGCAAAGCAGTGCAAGATTATTTTAATGGCTGGAACGAAAAGGTGCTGTTATCTACGCAGCAGTGTCTGAGAAAATATAAGATCGATTCGGTGAGCATCTCAACAAATGAAGATTATGTAAAGGGTTTAATTGCTCTGTTTAAAAATAGATAAGAGGTATGATATTACAAGATACGTTACTTATTGGCGATCAGACAACTTTGAGCTTTAAAACTACGGTTCCAAAAGGCACTAAATTTATCTTTCCTACTCCGGCCAACCCTGTAACTGAAGGTGTTGAGATTGTAGGCACTCCTTCAATTGATACTATCTCGAACGTGGGAGACCAGTTGAATCTGGAGACAAAGGTTGTGCTAACCTCTTTCGACAGTGGTTCATATGCATTGCCAAAGTTTCCGGCCTACCTGAACAACGCAGATGGGTCTATTGATACTATATGGTTCGATGGTGGGCAACTGAATGTTACTACCATTCAGATAGATACAACTACTTATAAACCATTTGATATAAAAGATCAACTCACTTATCCATATACAGTAAAAGAGTTTATCCCATGGTTTGGCCTGTTGGTATTATTAACTCTGCTGGGCTACCTTATCGTAAGGTTCATTAAAAACCGCAAACAGCGGAGGTCGCTTTTTGGCAAACCGGTTGTGGCAGATCCTCCGCATATAGTTGCTTTGAGAAACTTAGAGAAGATAAGGTCTGAAAAACTTTGGCAGAACAACCAGGAGAAGCTTTATTATACAAACATAACAGATACCCTCAGGGTCTATCTGGAGCAGAGGTTCAATATACAAACAATGGAGAAGACATCCAGTGAAATTCTTGACTCTCTCTCCAGAGAGAAGATAGAACCGTATGAGCACAAGGAATTGAAAAAACTCCTGAATTTGTCTGATTTGGTTAAGTTTGCAAAATATAAAGCTACGGCAGAGGAGAACGAGAATGCAATACCAACTGCAGTAAGGTTTGTAAATGCTACTTTTTTACAAAAGATGGAACAGGAAAAGATAGAACAAGAAAAAGGGAGGTAGTATGTTTTTTGAATACCCTAATTTACTTTTTTTGGAGCTTTTACTCATCCCGGTCATAGCACTATATGTCTGGAGGGAGATAAAAGGGGCCGGCCCCACAATCCGTGTCTCTACAACCGCACCTTGGAGCGGGAAGGGGGGCCGTTTAAAAAAGGCATCCAGACACCTTCCTTTCATATTCAGATCTATCGCACTCGCGGCAATAATAGTGGCAATAGCCAGACCTCGTTCGTCCCAGGATTTTGAAAAGGTTAATACAGAGGGAATTGATATAGTTTTTGCGCTGGATATCTCTACAAGTATGCTTGCCCGGGATTTTAATCCCGACAGGATAAGTGCAGCAAAGGATATTGCAATCGAATTTATTGCACAAAGGCCCAACGATAGAATGGGAATTGTTGTTTTTGCCGGAGAGAGCTTTACACAGTGCCCTTTGACAACAGACAGGGCTACTCTTATCAATCTGATGAAGGAGGTGCAGACCGGATTTATTGAAGACGGTACCGCAATCGGCAATGGCCTGGCAACAGCAGTCGCCAGACTTGAAGATTCCGAGGCTAAAAGTAAGGTGATTATTCTTTTGACAGATGGGGTTAACAACAGAGGGGAGGTAGCACCGCTTATGGCAGCAGAGATTGCAAAAACTTACGGAGTGAGGGTATATACTATTGGTGTTGGTGCCATGGGTCTGGCTCCATATCCGGTGATGACACCATTCGGCGTCGAAATCCAACAGGTGCAGGTAGAGATAGATGAACCGCTCCTCAGGCAGATTGCAAACGAGACAGGTGGAAAATATTTCAGAGCTACGGACAATACAAAGTTGTTGGAGATTTACGGGGAGATCAATAAGATGGAGAAGAATAAAACAGAGGTGGACTCTTTTCCGGTTTACAAGGAGTTGTTTATGAGGTTTGCACTTATCGCACTCTTTGCACTTGCCTTTGAGTTAATATCAAGACTTTTTGTTTCACGAAGAATACCTTAATAATATATGTTACAGTTTGCTCAGACAGAATATCTGTTGATAATACTTGTTATTCCTTTCCTTTTTCTCTTTTATGCTTTTTCAAGAAGAGGCAGGAGAAAGAGATTGGAGAAGTTTGGGGAGAAGACCATAGTCGAAAGCTTAATGCCCAGAGTCTCGAAAAACAGAGGTTGGATAAAACTCTCGATTTTCTCTCTGGCAATCTTCTTCTTTGCAATCGGCCTTGCCAGGCCGCAGTTGGGGGCAAAAATTAAGGAGGTCGATTCTAAGGGAGTGGAGATAATGATCGCTTTGGATGGTTCAAACTCAATGCTGGCAGAGGATTATTCTCCAAACAGACTCGAGAGGGCAAAACTTGCATTATCCCGTCTGGTGGATAAGCTTAAAAATGACAGAATAGGTTTGATAGTTTTTGCAGGACAGGCATATGTGCAGTTGCCAATAACTACAGATTATGTATCTGCAAAGATATTTTTGAACAATATAAATACTCAATCTGTGCCTGTACAGGGAACAGCTTTAGGTGAGGCGATAAATACGGGCATAAAAAGTTTTAGCCAGGAGAGTAAAAACAGCCGGGCTATAATTCTCATTACAGATGGAGAAAATCATGAGGACGATCCTGTTGCGGCTGCCAAAACTGCAAATGAGATGGGTGTTATGGTATATACCTTGGGTATCGGTTCAGAGGCCGGAAAACCAATTCCACTACCTGATGGCGAACTTTTAAAAGATCGCGATGGAAATATTGTAGTCACCAAGTTGGATGAACAGACTTTGGTAAAAGTAGCCGAAGCTGGCGGCGGAGTATATGTCAGAGCGGGAAACAGCGATTTCGGACTGGATGCCATAGTGGATAAAATACACAATATGGACAAACAGAGCTACAAGTCTGTGGTTTTTGAAGACTTTAACGAGCAATATATGTATTTTTTCGGCATAGCTCTGTTCTTTCTTGTTTTAGAATTTTTTATTGTGAACAGAAAGGGGAAAAACTTTTTTAAATAACAGTTACCTATGAAAGGTTTTATATTGACTATAATTTTTGCACTTACTTTTATCTCTGCCGGAGCACAGTCAGAGAGGGGGGAGGTGCGTTCCGGAAATACTGCCTTTAAGAAGGGAGATTTTCAAAAGGCGGAGATCGACTACAGAAGAGCGCTGGACAGAAACCCCAGCTCGCTTCAGGCAAAGTATAACCTTGGGAACGCACTATATAAATTGAACAACTTTCCGGAAGCAGAAAAGATCATGATTCCGCTGGTGGATTCAATAGAGAATACTACCGTAAAGGCAAACGCATACCATAATCTTGGTAACTTTGGTTTATCGCAGAAGAAATACAAAGAATCCATCGAATCTTACAAAAATGCTTTAAAACTGCATCCGGATGATATGGAGACAAAGTCCAATCTTGCTTATGCCCAGAAGATGCTAAAGAATGAGCAGGATAAGCAGAACAAGGATCAGAATAAAGACCAGGACCAGAATAAGGACCAGAATAAGGATCAGAATCAGAATCAGAACAAGGATCAGAATCAGGACAACAAAAACCAACCACCACCTCCCAAAATAAGCCCTCAGGCTGCACAGCAAATGTTACAGGCAATCCAGAACAAGGAGAAGGAGACTCAGGAAAAGCTTAACAAAGAAAAGGTAAAAGCGCAAAGCCGGCAGAGAGAAAAGAATTGGTAAAAGAATATTATAGTAAAATATATGATCAGAATCTATTTTAAAAGGGTGATGCTATTGTTGAGCTCACTGATAATTGTTCTCTCGGGAGCAGCTCAGTCGGTTTTTACTGTCGATGCTCCAAGAGTTGTAGGGTTGGATGAGAGTTTCAGACTTATTTTTACTGCCAGTGCTGAACCTTCCAGCTTTAATCCACCGACTTTTGCCGGGTTTGACGTGTTAGCCGGACCATCATCTTCTACTATGAGCAGTACGCAGATAATCAACGGAAAACGAACTGAGAGTTTTCAGGTGAGTTACACATACGTCTTACAACCAAAGTCGCTGGGGAAGTTTACAATTTCATCTGCATCTGTGGTAATAGGAGGCAAGGGATATACATCAGAGCCCTTTACCATAGAGGTTGTCAAGGGAGAAGGTAGTGGAAGCAGTGGTACAAATGAGTCTTCACAGGCAACCGAAAATATCTCCAGTGACGATATATTTATGCGTATGAGCACAAGTAAAAGCAGGGTTGTAAAAGGCGAACACCTTATCGCAACATTGAAAATTTATACCAAGGTACCAATAGCAGGGTTCGAAAATGTAAAGTTCCCGACCTTTAACGGCTTCTGGAGTCAGGAGGTAGATACACCATCCAATATTGAATTTGTAAGGGAGAGTGTAAACGGTAAAATATACAATGCCGCTGTTCTTAGAAGATATATGTTGCTTCCTCAGCAGACCGGATCTTTGACAATAGACCCATCGGAGATGATTTGTCAGATACAGATCAAATCCCCTGCAAGTAGTTCTCAAAGGTCAATCTTTGACGATTTTTTTGATAGTTTTCAGACCGTCAGGAAGAGAATAACAGCTCATAGCGTCCGTGTTTATGTAGATCCTTTACCTGCAGGGGCTCCACCTGCTTTTGCCGGAGGTGTAGGGGACTTCCGGATGTCTGCAAAGCTTAACAGAGATAGTGTTAATGCAAATGAGGCAGTCTCTTTGATAGTCACAATAAGCGGGACCGGAAATATCAATCTTATTGAAGCACCAAAAATTGAATTTCCGGCAGACTTCGAGGTTTACGATACTAAAATAACAGACAAAAGCAGTAAGACCGGCAGAGGTGCCTCCGGCAGTAAGGAGTTTGAATATCCGTTAATTCCCAGAGGCTCCGGACAATTTACCTTGGGTCCTGTCCAGTTCAGCTATTACGATATATCAAAGAGAAAATACATCTCACTTACATCTGAACCATTGACTCTTGGAGTGGGCAAGGATACCGGTGGTGGCACAATTTCAAGCTCATCACTCTCGTTGGGAGTAAACAAGCAGGCTGTCAGAAGTATAGGTAGCGATATCAGATATATAAAAACCGGCTCATCTAAACTCAAGAGGGGCAACCATTTCTTCTTTGGATCTGTTCCCTTCTTTGCTCTGTTAGCCATGATTATAGCACTATATTTTGTTCTGAATAAGTATTTGTCCAAGAGGATAGAACGAAACAGAGATGTTGCCGGAGCAAAGAACCGCAGGGCAAACAAGGTCGCAAGGGCAAGACTTAAAACAGCCGAGTCAATGCTTAAACAAAAACAATATTCGCGTTTCTATGAGGAGCTTCACAGAGCATTACTGGGATATTGTTCTGATAAGCTTAACCTTCCTCTTTCAGATCTTTCAAGAGATAACATTGCCGGTTCCCTTACAGAAAAATCTGTGAAGCCGGAATTTATCCAGGAGTTACTATCGCTTATAGAGGCTTGTGAGTATGCCCGCTACGCCCCTGATCCGGGTGGAATAGAGATGGACAATAACTATATGAGAGCAATAAAATTGATTTCAGATTTGGAGGTGTAGATATGAAAAGGATAGTATTATTTTTATATTTCAGTGTTGCAATATCGCTTCTGGATGCTCAGACGCCCAAAGAGCTATGGAAAAACGCCAATAATTTATATTCCCAGTCTAACTATTCAGAAGCACTTGAGAACTATCTGAAGATAGAGGATATGGGATATGCATCGGAGTCTCTGTTCTATAATATCGGGAACAGCTATTTTAAACTTAAAGAGGCTGGAAAATCAATTCTTTATTACGAAAGGGCTCTTAAGTTTAATCCATCTGATAAAGATCTTATAAATAATCTGAATCTGGCTAAAGATTTTTCATTGGATAAAATTGAAGAGATCCCCGATTTTATCTTAGGAACCTGGATTGAGAATATCAACTATTCTCTCTCTTCCGATAAGTGGGGCATCATCACCTTATTTCTTTTTGCTGTTGCCGCTTTATTGCTGCTAAGCTTTAGATTCGGGTCAAGTTCCAGAATACGAAAAATCTCATTTTTTGCTGCAATGGCTGCCCTTTTGTTAGGTTTGGGATCGGGATATTTTTCTATGAACCAGAAACACAGGTATAACCTTAAGAATACTGCAATCGTAATGAAGCCCGTAAGCACAGTAAGAAGTTCTCCAGATAACTCCGGAAAGACTCTGTTTATTCTCCACGAGGGGACAAAAGTAGAACTTCTGGAAGAACTGGGTCAGTGGAAGAGAGTTGAACTGGCAGATGGCAGACAGGGGTGGATATTCTCAGTTGACATCGAGGTTATTTAGCAAGGTCTCTTAACCTTGTATATTCCATAATTTGCGACATCCTCGTCCACTGAAATTTTACCGGCAGGTGTAAGGGATTTTGTACCTGCAGTAATAGCTGGTAATGCAGGGTACTGACCGGTTGTGATATATGTAAGGGCTGCATTTAACCAATCCTCTTCAATTCCGAAGTCGTGATAAAGATCGTCCGGCCTGTCATTGTCAGGAGTAATGCCATCCTCGTAATGTCCGTAACCCACACTGTTAACACTAAAGAATGCAATTGGAAGGAAAACGTAATCGGGGCTTATCTCGTCATTTTCCGGATAAAACCAAACATACATGCCATTAGGCTTTCCATACGTGGTTTTTCCAATCTGTATAACATTCATTAGCGGCTCTAAACCATTAAGGATGACCTCGCTTGCAGAGGCTGTTCCTTTGCTGGTGAGGATAATGATTCTTGTAAGATCCAGAGAATTAGCTACTCTCTTAACGATTGTCATAGTAGATTCGTCACTATCTAACTGAGAGAGTTTGTTGTTGTGTTCCCTGCGTGCAATAATTTTTCCCTCGGCACTTGCCGGAGCCAGATAGTTGGCTAAAAGAGAAGTTGCCTGTCCATCTCCCCCGCCATTGTACCTTAAATCCAGCACAAGTTCCTTAATTCCGGCACTCTTAAAAAGAGCCATTGCATTATCTATGTCAGATAGCATTGTTGCCTTAAAAGAGTAATAGTTAAAATATCCAACCGGATAAGGGAGATTTGGAAACTCATTGCTGGTTATGACCATGGTTTTAAGCACCGATCTTGTATTCACTTCGCGGGCAGTAGCGGTAAAAGTAGATGATTTACCTTCCAGATCTTTGAAAGTGAAACTGTTTGTAGTCTTGGAGAGTGTGGCAATGAATGTGTCAGCTCTTATCAGGTCCATTACAGGAGTGCCATTCAGATGAGTCAACTCGTACCCCCTTTTAACCCCTTTTTCAGATAAGGGCGAGTTGTCGAACATGTATCTGACTCTAACCCCGTAATCTGAATAGTAGTCTATTGCCTGGGCGAAGCTTGCTCCATATGTAAGGTATATTCCTGTTTCCGATGAAAGATAATCTTCGCCGGACATCATCCACGACCAACGGTCCTGCGTAACAAGAAGAGCATCGAAATAGTCATAAATTGAGTTGATGCTGGCTGCATCGATATTCCTGGGCATATCCTTATACCAGTAATAGACATCGGTCATCAAATCGTAAAGATACGTTTTGGTTTTTGTCAGTTCTGTTTTTTCTGGTGACGGATTATCGTTTTTATTGCAGGAAGTAATAAATGTTAAAGCAATAAAAAATGCAACAACAAAACAGGTTTTTTGGGCTATTCTCTTCATCGTTATTTAATTTGAATTCAAAAGTAAACAAATTACAGTAATTATTGTTATTAAATAAACAAAAAATAAAAAAGGTATGAAAGATATAACATCAATTGAGACAAAGAATGTTTTTGCTGCTAAAGGTAATCCTTTAACTCTTCTTGGAAGGCAAATAAATGTTGGAGATACTGCTCCGGAAATTGTGGCTTCCGACATCTCTGTAAAAGATGTAAAACTATCTGATTTTAAGGGTAAGGTTGTTGTATTGAGCGTTTTTCCGTCTATTGATACTACTGTGTGTGCAACACAGACCAGAACTTTTAACAAAAAAGCAACCGAATTTTCCCCAGAAGTGGTTGTTCTGACTATTTCAAAGGATCTTCCATTTGCATTAGGTCGTTTCTGTGCTGCTGAGGGAATCAATAACATACATACTCTTTCCGATTACAAATATTCCAGATTCGGACTTGAGTATGGATTTTTGGTAAAGGAAAATCGGCTTCTTGCAAGAGGTGTCGTGATAATAGATAAAAAGGGTGTGGTGCGTTATAAGGAGATAACAAAAGATATTGTAGTTGAACCGGATTACGATAAGGCAATTGAGGTAATTAAGCAGCTTGTGTAGAGGGAATGTCCAAAAGATGCGAAGAAAGAGGGTGGTTAGATGCTTCCCTCTTTTGTTTTTTTATAACTTTACAGCTATACAACTTAACTTAAACTATGAATTCTTTAACTTCTATTGCAGAGAGTGTAAGTGCTACTCTATGGGGTTGGCCTATGATTATCCTTCTTCTGGGGACTCATCTCTATCTTACAATCATTCTAAAGTGTCCTCAAAGAAAAATTTTTACAGCAATCAAGCTTTCCGTTACCAAAGATAAGGAGGCCAGCGGAGACGTAAGCCAGTTTGGTGCATTGGCCACAGCCCTGGCCGCAACAATCGGTACTGGTAATATTGTTGGTGTGGCAACGGCTGTGGCACTCGGTGGCCCTGGTGCCGTATTCTGGTGCTGGATCACAGGTGTGCTTGGTATTGCAACAAAATACTCAGAAGGGCTTCTTGCTATTAAATACAGAGTAAAGACATCGGACGGAACTATGTTGGGCGGCCCTATGTATGCTCTGGAACGTGGATTGAAAATGAAATGGCTGGCTGTTCTCTTTTGCATCTTTGCAGCAGTTGCTGCGTTCGGAATCGGTAATACTGTTCAGGCAAACTCTATTGCAGTCATCGTGAGTGAGACCTATTCCATTCCTACATTCTGGACCGGGATAGTCCTAAGTATATGTACTGCTATGGTTATCCTGTTCGGTGTAAAGGGAATCGCAAAGGTTTGTGAAGCCTTAGTGCCGTTTATGGCAATATTCTACATACTTGGCTGTCTATTTATACTATATGTCAACTCTCCTTTTCTTAAAGAGACATTTGATCTCATATTTTCATCGGCATTTAGTGCCAAGGCTGCCGGAGCTGGATTCACCGGAACTGCAGTAATGATGGCTGCCCGCTTTGGAATAGCGCGCGGGTTATTCTCAAATGAATCGGGCCTGGGATCGGCACCTATAGTAGCAGCTGCGGCCAAAACCCGCAATCCTGTCCGCCAGGCTCTTGTATCCTCTACGGGCACATTCTGGGATACAGTTGTTGTTTGCGCTTTAACTGGTCTGGTATTGGTGAGTACATTGATTGCCTATCCGGATATCGACCATACTCAGGGAGCTATTCTTACAAAGATAGCGTTCTCCAAGGTTCCTTTCGGGTCGGTAATATTGACGGTAGGAATTATCACATTTGCCTTCTCTACCATCCTTGGATGGAGTTATTACGGCGAAAGAGCCGTTGAGTACCTGAGCGGGAAGAAGTATATTCTGACATATCGCATCGCCTGGATTATTGCCGTTTTTGTTGGCTCAGTGGTAAACCTCTCTTTGGTATGGACCATTGCCGACAGTATGAACGCACTTATGGCCATTCCAAATCTCGTCTCACTGCTTCTGCTGTCTAAGGTGCTTATGAAAGAGACAAATAAATACCTTTGGTCCGGAAAACTGGATATGGTAGATACGGAAGAGATCCCTACAATAAAGTAGGGGTTGGTATAAAATTGTACTTCTTGCCGTAGTCGCGCATCTGCTGCAGAAAATCGGTTGGGTATTCAACTTTATAGTCGATTACCTTACCTTTCTTTTCCACGGGAATTATATCCGGATTAATAAAACCACCGTAAGGTTTCAGGTTAAGGGCAGCATATCTTTCCTTGAGCTCTTTATGAAGTACAGGGTCTATATTAATGCCGTAGGTTGTAACCAGATTTTTACCTGCCTGGTAGTCTCCCTCAGATTTTATGCGCTGAAGCTCCTTTAGAAGTTCCCCAAATAGATTGCGGAGTTTCTGATAGTCGTTAATAACAAAATAAGTTTTTCCATCTCTTACCCTTTTTTCGATCACATTCTCTGTCTTGCCCTTTTCGTAGCACCACTCAGATATCATCTTGCGATCCTGCATATGTGCCTGTGTAACTGTTTTACCAAGATCTATGCGGACGAACTGGGTAAAGATCCCATTGCGGATATAGGTCATATACTCGGCTTTATAAGCTTCGGCGTTTGGAATGATGCCAAGTTCAACGAGCTTTGGATCTGCAAGATAATAAAGTGCAAAAAGGTCTGCTCTGGCCTCTTCAAGAGTTGAACTATAGTTTTTAAGAGCATTAGGAGAGGTCCCCTCTTTAAGTTGTCCAGAACCGTGGCCGAGACACTCGTGAAGGTCTGTATGGAGGTTGTCGGTTAGGGTACCATACTCCTTTATCATAGAGATTTCAGCCTCATCCCACGAAAATTCATTGGTCATATTTTTGGGAGACTCCTCTGCAGCTTTTGCATAGGCTTCTGTTATATTAGCAACTGTAACGGATTTAGAGCCATAGTCTTTGCGTATCCAGTCTGCATTAGGAAGATTGATTCCGAGTGGACAGACAGGATAACAATCACCACCCAACTGTACCGCTGAGATTACTTTTGCAGATACGCCCTTAACCTTTCTCTTTTTGTACTGAGGATCTACAGGTGAGTTGTCTTCGAACCACTGGGCATTTTCGCTTATAATCAGAGTGCGTTTTGAAGCCTCTATATCCTTTATGTTAACCATTGACTCCCATGTAGCCTTCATCCCCAGAGGGTCGTTATAGTTTTCGATAAAACCATTTATAAAATCCACCTGAGAACCGGTATCTTCTACCCAAGCAATATTGTAAGCGTCCCAAGTTTTAAGATTGCCGGTTTTGTAATACTCAATCAAAAGGGAGATGTATCTCTTCTGAACATCGTTCTCTGCAACTGCAGCTGCTTTCTCCAGATGATATACAATCTTCTCTATGGCAGGACCATACAAACCACCAATCTTGTATACATCTTCGTAAATTTTACCATCTTTCTTTACAAGTTTGGAGTTGAGGCCATATGAAACAGGCTGCAGATCCTTGGGATTTTCCATCCTGGCATAGAAATTCTCGGCCTCTTTCTTATTGACCCCTTCGTAGAAATTGACAGAACTTCCAAGAATGAGATCACCCTGGTTTGTAATGTTCTTTCTCTGTGGGTAAAGAGCCGGATCATAGAGAATCGGAATTATCTTAGCTGCAATGGAGTCTTGTCCGGTTTCAAACATCAGCTTTTTGAAGAACTCCTGGCTGCATCCCGGAATAATTTTTTCCTCTGCATAGTGATGGTGAATTCCGTTACTAAAGAAGACTCGTTTTGCATATACCAGAAAACTGGCATAATCCTCACTGCTGGTATCTCCTTTGTAGTTATCCAGAATAGTCTCCAATACCTTGCGAACCTTAAGACCGTACCTGAAGTTTTGATCCCAGAATATATCCCTTCCGCATTTGGCAGCTTCGCTCAGATGGTAGATATACTCCTTTTGTTGTAGAGTGAGAGAATCCCAGCCGGGAATCTGGTAGCGAATGACTTTAATATCGGCAAACTCATCTGCCAGATATTTAAAAGGCTCTTCTTTAATCTCCTTGGAACCATTCTGACAAGAGCTTGCGAAAAGCCCAATTGTAGTTGCAAATAGCATAATTTTAAAGTAGTTCATCAGTATTCAAAGTTTTTACAAATATATGATTTTTTGCTACATTTGCCTGATCCCAAATTAAAATTGCTTATGAACAGATGAAAATATCAAAATATATAAGTTTAGCATTTGCTCTATGCCTGTCTGTGTTATTCGCCTCTTGCGAAAAAGACAACTCCGGCAGCTCATCATACCACAGGGTTGTAATTCTCTATCTGGCAGCAAACAACAATTTGAGCAGCTATGCGGCCAACAATATAGTAAGTCTTAAAGAGGGCTATCTTCCTCCGGTGGATGACAGAGATATCTTACTGGTCTACTCTCACCTTTCCGGTTCGAATCCCAAGCTTTTAAGATTGTACAAGGATAATTCGGGGAAAGCACAAGAAGATGTGGTAGTAAATTTTGAGAAACAGAATTCAGCTACCCCTCAAGTACTTGAAAACCTCCTGAACAAGGCTAAGACCATCTTCCCGGCAGAAGAATACGGACTTATTCTTTGGTCGCATTCTTCAGGCTGGCTCCCGGAGGGATACTACAGCAATCCCGCAGAATTTAACGCATATATGCCTGACCCATACTCCGGAATGGTTAAAAGTTTTGGTGAAGATAGCGGAGTGGAGATGGAAATAACAGATCTTAGCGATGCCATACCTTACCACTTCTCATTTATCATTTTTGATTGTTGTTTTATGGGAGGAATCGAAGGAGCTTACGAACTTAAGGATAAATGTGATTACATAGTTGCCTCTCCTACAGAGATTCTGGCTACAGGATTCCCATACGATCAGATTATGAAACCGCTTTTTGAGAACACTGCAGACCTTAATGAGACATGCGAGATATTTTACAACTACTATAATGGAATGAGCGGAGCTTACAAGTCTGCAACAATAGCTATTTATCAGACAGATAAGCTGCAAAAAGTTGCTGAAGAGAGCAAAGTAATTTTCAATAATAACCGTTCAAAAATTGCTACTCTTGATATGAGTAAAATTCAAAAATATTACAGGTTAGATAAACATTGGTTTTATGACCTTTCTGACCTTGTGAAGAGCATAGCAACACCTTCTGAATTTTACAGTTTTAAAACTGCGCTGAACAATGCTGTAATTGCAAAATGGACTACTGGTTACTTTATTGATCTTCCGATAGAGAGTTACTCGGGAATCAGTACCTACATTCAAAATCCGGCGAACACATATTTAGATAATTTTTATAAAGGTTACCATTGGAATACGGAGAGTGAGATGATAAAATAGCAAATTGTTGCAGGGAAAATATTTTTTTGTACCTTTGACTTTCCTAAAAAAGGCAACTTTTTTGGTGCAATGGGATCCGGAGTTCCGGATTGAGTAACACATTTTAAATCTATTTTATGAAGACAATCAAATTACAAGGCAACTCAAGAGTAGTATCGAACAAACAAGCGACCAAAACTTTAAGAAGAAAAGCACAAGTTCCGTGTGTACTTTATGGAAAGGGAATCGAAAATCTTCTTTTCTCAGTTGATGAAAAAGAACTTCTTTTGACAATAAATACCCCTAATTCATATATTTTTGAATTGGAAATTGACGGTAAAAACTGGCTTGCTGTTCGTCATAGTGCCCAATATCATCCTGTTACCGATAAGCCTCTGCATATAGATTTTCTTGCAGTTTCTGAAGACAAACCTGTTGCAATAGAGGTTCCTGTCGTTATAACCGGAAACTCAGAGGGCGTACGTGAAGGGGGTAAACTTATCCTTAATACAAGAAAAGTTAAAATTGCTGCAGAATTAAAGAATCTTCCTGATACGGTCACAGTTGACATTACCAATCTTAAGCTGGGTAAAACTATTGTGGCAGGTGATTTGAAATTCGATAATATCCAAGTGCTTACACCAAAGAACACCATTATCTGTGCTGTAAAGACGACCCGTGCAGCTATAGGTACAACCGCAGCGGCAGCGACCACTACCAAATAGTAATCAACTATATCGAGTATGAGCTATCTAATTGTCGGATTGGGAAATATCGGAATTGAATACGCTGACACTCGCCATAATATAGGATTTAATGTGTTGGATGCCTTAGCCAAGGCATCCAATATCTCTTTTAACAGCCAACGTTATGGCTCTGTCGCAGAATTCAGATTCAAGGGAAAGAGCTTTATCCTTCTTAAACCATCCACATATATGAATTTAAGTGGCAAGGCAGTTAACTACTGGCTGCAGGCCGAGAAGATTCCTGTGGAAAATATGCTGGTTGTAGTTGATGATCTGGCTTTGCCACTTGGTACCATTCGTATGAGAAAGCAAGGTAGCGATGGAGGACATAACGGTCTTAAAGATATTTCAGATACATTGGGCAATAACAACTTTTCTCGTCTCAGGATTGGTATTGGCGATAATTTCGGCAGGGGGCAACAGGTAGATTATGTTCTGGGGAGATGGAGAGAGGAGGAGGCCAAAGAGTTACCTTTTATATGTGACAGAGCGATTGAAGCCATAAAATCTTTCGGTACAGCCGGCATAGATAAAACGATGAATGTTTTCAACACAAAATGAGTCGGCTTGATAAATATCTGTGGTCAATACGAGTCTACAAGACCCGTTCAGAAGCGACAGAAGCCTGCAAAGCTGGTCGCATAAAGATAAATGATATAGACGGAAAGGCATCCAGAGAGGTAAAACCAAACGATATTATTACCGTAAGGAAAGCTAACATCCATTTTAAATACAAAGTAACAGAGCCCGTAGATAAAAGACAACCAGCAAAACTTGTGGAGTTATATGTTCAGAACATAACATCGCAAGAGGAGTTGGACAAACTGAATGCACCCAGAGAATCTATCTTTCTGATTCGAGACAGAGGTACCGGTCGCCCAACAAAAAAAGAGAGAAGAGATATGAACGATCTTCTGGATAATCTTACTTCCCGATAATTTCCAGAAGTTGACAATTGGCAGTGTTCTTCTCTATCGTGTATTCACCCATGTATGCCGGAATCAACATTGTTTCACCTTTTACAATTTTTTCGGATGATTCTTTTCCTGAAATAATTGCTCCACCCTCTGCGCAAATATAAATTATAAAACTGCTATAATCCTGACTATCCAGTCTTTTAATCTTATCAATATTAATCAGATTTACTTTGAAGTAGTTGCAATTGACCAACTCTTCTTTACCGGACTCTCCATTTGAATAATTGAATTTCTTATAGTTGATGCAATCAATTGCCAGATCCAGATGCATTTCCCGTGCTGTAGCCGGATTGTGTTCTCTGCCCCAGTCATAAATTCTGTAAGTAACATCGGATACTTGTTGAATCTCGGCAACCAGAATACCACCCGTTGCTGCATGGATTGTTCCGGGTTCAATAAAAAAATAGTCACCCTTTTTGGGCGAAACAACATTCAACAACTCCACCACCGTATCGTCATTACACTTGTCGTAAAGCTCCCGGGCTGTGGTATCTCGGTTAAAACCAATATAAATCTTTGCTGAGGGTTCTGCATCGAGAATATACCAAAACTCTGTTTTGCCGTAGGAGCCATGTCTTTGAAGGGCTGTCTCATCATCCGGATGAACCTGGACCGAGAGCCTGTCCTGAATGTCAAGAAGCTTTATAAGGATTGGAAATTCGTTGCCGAACTTCTCATAAATTTCGTCACCAACAACCTCTCCCAAATAAGTCTCTATAATCTCGTTAATATCATTTCCTTTTAGAAAACCATTGGAGATCAAAGATATATCTCCTTGCACACCGCTTATCTCCCAGCTTTCGCCTATAGGCTTGGAACTTGTTGTCTGTTTGTTATAAGATTTAACAAGGGTAATTCCTCCCCAGACCCTCTCTTTAAGTATTGGGTAAAATTTTATTGGATACAGATTTTTCATAATATTTGTTCATAATTAATAGAGTGCCTGCCGTATATGCAAGTGCGACCAGATAAAATATATAGTAGTATACTCCGGGTATCATATCATGATAACCTGCATTTTCAGGAAGTTCCGGGAAGAATATTGTAACAATATACGCGAATCCGTTATTAATGAAGTGAATGAAAATTGTGGTCCAGAGTGACCGTGTTTTCCAGTAAATCCATCCCATAAGAACTCCGATAAGAAAAGCCGGAATTGCCTGCCATGGATTCAAATGGATTACTCCGAATATTGCAGCGGACCATAAGATAGCTTTGACCGGAGAGAGATGTTTAAGCAGCCCTCTCAGGATTATTCCCCTGCAGAAGAGCTCTTCCAGAACGGGCGCAAAGAATACCAACATAAAGAGGCTGCTCGTCTTGTTTGCAGAGACTTGGTTCAATAGCTCCTTCATAAAATCCGGTGTATCCATCCATATGGTAAGAGGCTCGATTACCATATTAAACGCAAAAACCAATGGGAAGATAAGTATGAAACTCAGAGTTGCGCCAAGCATCCCAAAATTTGGGTTGTTAACAGGAACCGGCTCACTCTCTATAACTCGGCTCTTATAGGGTCTTATCATCCACAGATATGGCGGAATAAATATGAGCGGATAAGTTATTACCTCCAGCCATCCGGAGAGACCTGGAAACAGATATCCGATGAAAAGCGTTATTGCCCCACTTAATATGCTTCCACCTACAACCAGAAAGAAAACCAAAACCCAACTCTCCTTGAGGTCTGGCAGATATGTGTCAAATCTTTTAAACATAAGAAAAATCAAACATTAAAAAGGGGTGAAGGATAAGTTCCATTTTTAACCAACTCCCCTATCTTTGAAATTACCTGTTCCCGATCCTCTTTATATGTAACTCCAAACCATTGATCAGTAGTGTTTAGCACAGTGCAACTTGCTTTGCCATTCTTCAGAATCATATTTACAACATAAGGAATATAAAATTCAGCCTGAAGGTCATCTATATTTTGTTTAAGAAAATTTTCAAAAATTATTCTCCCCTCTTTAAAAAGATCGGTAGTGAAGCCCCACATATTCATCGAGACAATATTCGCGCTGCTTATTGAAACTCTTTCACCTTTTGAGTTTATGCCGGATATTGTATCTCCTTTCCTTGCAACCTTGTGATGCTCCTCTACAGATGTAAGACAGCTATTGTTGTCTACTGTGCATATTCCTCTGGAAACATCGCCAGATTCAGAAAGAGTATTTAAAATATCGAAACCAACCATACAATATTCACCTGAACGGCCGGCTCTTTCCGATAAAAATTTACCAAGAACCTCAAACGATCTTTGTCCGTAGTAGTCATCGGCATTAATAACCGCAAAAGGAGTATCTATAACCTCTTCTGTAACCAGCACAGCATGGCCTGTTCCCCAAGGTTTGGCCCGCTGCGGGTTAAGCCTGAAACCATCCGGAATCATGTCCAGCTCCTGCTCAACAAAACAAAATTCAACTGAATCTCCGTATCTGGTACGAATTCTCTCCTCAAATTCCAATTTGAAAATATTGCGAATTACAAAAACCACCTTCCCAAATCCTGCTTTAATTGCGTCATAAACAGAATAATCCATTATTGTCTCACCACAAGGTCCCACACCATCCATCTGTTTTAACCCTCCGTATCTACTACCCATTCCTGCGGCGAGTACTAATAAAGTTGGTTTTGTCATATTGCTTACTTCATTTAAATATATCGAAGACAAAATTATTATTAATTTTGTAAAAATTATCATAAAAACCCAAAAAGAGATGTGGCAAAGGTTTTTAGATTCTAAAATTTTAAAAATTATTAAGAATAAATTCCTTATAGTAGGAGTTGTCTTTGCCGTATGGATAACTTTTTTTGATGGCAATAGCTTGATAGACTGGGCTAAAGTGATTCTGGACATTAATGAACAGGAGGAGCAAAAAAGTTATTACAAGCAGGAAATAGAGACAACCGAAGAGAAACTTCTCGAGTTGGGGTCAAATTTGGATAGTCTGGAAAAATTTGCCAGAGAACAATACTTCTTTCAGGAGGAGGGGGAGGACATATTTATTGTCCAGGAGAAGAAATAGCCAGCAACTCTCTGAGATCTCTGGAGTTATAAGTTGGGCCACCATCGCACGGAACGGATCTGTAGTTGTAGAAAAACTGATCAATGCCAAAGATCATTGCCCCTTCAATATCGTTAACAAAATCATCACCAACCATTATTGATTCGCTTTTTATCCCGTCAATAGCCTTAAGGGCTCTTTTAAAGATAATCGGAGAGGGTTTCTGAACGCCCTGCTCTTCGGATATTAATATAGCTTCAAAAAAATGGTCTATTCCGGAATTTTTTAGTTTCCGGTACTGAACCTCTTTAAATCCGTTTGTGATCAGAGCCATCCGGACACCCCTCGCTTTAAGTGTAGATAACACCTCCATTGCGTAAGGCATAAGAATTTTTTGATTCGGCATATCGTTCAGATAATCTTCTCCCATCTTCACTGCAAGCTCTCTGTCATCAATTCCGTACTTAAGAAGCGTCTGGTAAAACCTCTCTCCTCTGAACTTATCTTTAGAAATCAGCCCTTTTTCATAGTCTGCCCATAACCTGTTGTTTATCTGCTCATATGAATGGATAAAATCTAATTTGTCGTTTATTGGCAATTGATATCTTTCCAGCAGCCCACATATATTATGTTCTGCGTTGGCGTCGAAATCCCAAATTGTCCTGTCAAGGTCGAAAAGAAAATATTTATATATTTTGTGCACAGTTACTTTGTATAATAATCTATCATATCATTTATCGCTTTTGTACAAACCGGACAAAAACCGGGTGCAGAGTTTGTCTTCATCCTGCAATCCAGACTCGGTCTATAAATCCCTTTGGCCATATATCCACCACCTTCATAAAGCCCAACGCCATTTTTATCCGCCATTGCCTTCCACTTGGAATCGAAATCTACAAGTGTTGTAAGATTTGGTTCCCAAGGCTCAACCTTAAGGTTGTAAAACTCCTCATAAGCGACTTCTGATGTATAGTACTCATCTCCGAGACCTGCAAAGCTATGCCCGAATTCGTGAACAAAAACTGCGGCCTCTGTAGGGTGATCAGACATGCTCAGCCCATAGAAGTTATAAATGCCACCTCCTCCATATTTGTTTGTGTTTACAATTACATATAGTGCATCACAAGGAGTATTGGAAGCAATTTTCGCCACAACTTTCTGATCAGGAGCCGTTAAGTACCTGTCAATTCTGAAGGTGTAGAAGTTGGAAGAGAGAACAGTATTTTTCCAGATATCCTTATGGGGAATATCGGTTCCACTATCTTTTGATACAGACTCGACTGCCCAGATATTGAAATCGGTTTTGCGGGATTTATAAGGTTCAACATTGAACAGATATCCTGCAAACTTTCCGGCATCTGCTCTGAACTTGTCCATCTCCTGAACAGTATATCCCTCTGCAATAAAAACAACATCTACTTTTTTCGATGGGTCCCCGCTAACCAAAACAGGCGTTATCTTAAAATCATTCTCTATTTCCGAACTGATGATCACATCTTTCGGGTCGATTGTCATACTATAAAGTTCCGAATATTTTCCAGTATTTTTAACCCTTTCGTAGAAAACAACCTTAACTGTATCTTCTGGAAAAGGAATCCAATAAGATCCAGAAAAGGCCTTGGAAGTAATCTTTGCCTCGGCGGTGGTCCTCCACTCCTGGAACAGGTTGCAAAAACCCTTTGAAAAAATTACCTCTGAAGATTTGTTGAAAACTTTGTATTGATACTCGCCATAGTTAAACGGATCTACCGAAGTTGGACCGCTCCAGATAGACTCCTTATGCAACCCATCCAGGAATATCTCCTGTTTTTGTGCATCACCAGCAAAAACCAAATCTATCCTGAGTCTTTGAGTTGTCTGTGCAAAGAGTTGAAGTACTATAAAAGAGAGACAAATAATTGAAAGTAGCTTTTTCATATTTTTCCGGTTTTTTAAATTCCTGTATAAGTAAATGGTGTAATAGCCTTTAATTCTGCTTTGATTTCATCGGAAATATCCAGATGATCAACGAAATTCTGGATGGATTCGCGAGTTACAGTCTGGTTTGTCCTTGTGAGTGACTTAAGAACTTCATACGGATTTGGGTAATTCTCTCTACGGAGTATGGTCTGAATACCTTCTGCAACAACCGCCCAGTTTGCGTTAAGATCGGCTTCAATGGCAACATTGTTCAGGATCAGTTTGTTCAAACCCTTTTCAATGGATTTAAAGGAGATTATGCTGTGGGCCAAAGGTACACCCACGTTTCTCAGGACAGTAGAATCTGTAAGGTCTCTCTGAAGACGAGACAACGGAAGTTTAGCAGAAAGATGGTTGTAAAAGGCATTCGCAATACCAAGGTTCCCCTCTGCATTTTCGAAATCTATAGGATTGACCTTATGTGGCATTGCAGAAGAACCAATCTCTCCCTCTTTGATCTTTTGACGGAAATACTCCCTTGAGATATAACTCCAAATATCACGGCTGAGGTCTATCAGGATTGTATTGATCCGTTTCAGGTTGTCAAAAAGGGCAGCCAGGTAGTCGTAATGTTCAATCTGGGTAGTGGGATAAGATCTCTTCAGACCAAGTGTACCTTCAACAAATTTTGTAGCAAAGAGATTCCAGTCGATTTTAGGGTATGCAACAGTATGAGCATTGAAATTACCTGTTGCTCCACCGAACTTAGCTGCATATGGAATGGATTCGAGAGAGGAGAGTTGTTCTTTAAGTCGAACGACAAAAACATTCAGCTCCTTGCCAAGACGTGTTGGTGATGCTGGCTGACCGTGAGTATGTGCAAGCATTGGAACATTTTTCCACTCTTTTGAGATATTTGACAAAGTATCCATTACTTTGCCCAGCTGAGGTAGATATACGTTCCGGATACCCTCCAGAAGGCTCAAAGGCACAGATGTGTTGTTTATATCTTGTGAAGTGAGGCCAAAGTGAATAAATTCCTTGTATTTCTCCAGACCTAACTTCTCAAATCTTTTTTTGATAAAATATTCAACAGATTTGACATCGTGATTTGTAGTCTTCTCTATCTCCTTAATCTGAAGAGCATCCTCTTCTGTGAAATTTCTATATGTATCTCTAAGCTCATTGTAACTGTTTTTGCCGACTCCCTCAAGCTGCTCCAAGGGCAGTTCACACAATGCAATGAAATATTCAATTTCTACTTGGACGCGGTACCTCATAAGTGCATATTCGGAATAGTATTCCGATAGCTCTTTTACCTGGCTGTAGTATCTTCCATCAATTGGAGAGATTGCGGATAATGAATTATTTACCATATATATATTGGTATTTTGTAATACTTTAAAATTAGCAAATATTTTTTAAAGCTATTTTCCTGAGATCTTATTGAAGATTTTGACAATTTGCCTGGCCTCCTTAACATCGTGAACTCTAAGTATATCTGCGCCGTTTATCAGAGCCTGAAGATGAAGAGCAGTTGTCGCTGTTAGTGCTTCTTCAGGAGAAATGTCAAGAAAACGGTAGATCATACTCTTTCTGGAAATTCCAACCAGAATAGGGTAACAAACCCCCGTTTTTCCGGATCTAATTTTTAGCTTTTCAAGCCCCGTCAGAAGTTCGTAGTTCTGATCAATATTTTTAGAAAACCCGAAACCCGGATCAATAATAAGACTTTCTATACCAATTGCTTCTGCTTTTGGAATGAATTTTAAAAAGTATTCCTTTATCTCTTCGACTACATTATCATAGTTACAGAATTGCTGCATAGTTTCCGGGGTTCCTATCTTATGCATTGCGATGTATGTCAACTCAAGCTTAGCAACCATAGCAAGCATTGCAGGGTCGTCCTCTCCGGCAGATATGTCGTTTACTATAAAATCGCCAATAAAATCATAAGAGCGCTCAACTATCTCAGACCGGAAAGTGTCGATTGAAATCTTAGAAGAGGGGTATTTTTTCAAAACAAGCCTTAAAACAGGTTTTAAATATTCCCACTCCTGCTCCATAGAAATACTTTTTAGTCCGGGTCTGGTAGAACAGGCGCCTAAGTCTATAATGTCTGCACCATCTTTAAGCATTTGTTCGAACCTCTTTATAAACTGCTCATCAGTAGTGCACCTGCTCTCGTTAAAAAACGAATCGGGGCTAAGATTAATTATCCCCATCACTTTTGGCTCATTGTAATTTATCATTTTTCTATTAAATTAACTAACTTTGTTTGATATCACAAATATAGGATTTATTATGTTCATTGTGTTGGAAGGTTTGGATGGAGCAGGTAAGTCAACCCAAATCGCTCTGTTGCAAAAATATCTCGAGAAGAAAAATAGGGTAGTAAGCTATCTGCATTTTCCCAGATTCAACTCACCGGTATTCGGAGATCTGATCGCGAGATTTTTAAGGGGAGATTTTGGCAGTGTCGGGCAGGTTCATCCTATGTTGATAGCACTGCTTTTTGCAGGTGACCGCAAAGACGCTGCAGAGATGATAAATAACTGGCTGAATAATGGAGACTGCGTTATACTGGACAGATACATCTATTCCAATATCGCTTTTCAGTGTGCAAAGATTGAAGACCCGGCAGAGGCAGAACGGTTACGCGACTGGATATTTGATACTGAATATAACCAATTTGCAATACCTAAACCAGATTTAAACCTTTTTCTTGATGTGCCACTCAGTTTTGTAAGTAAAAAACTAAACGAGGAGAGAGGTGGTGACGACAGAGAGTATCTGCAGGGAAAAAAAGACATACACGAGGCTAACATTGATTTTCAGTCGAGGGTAAGAGAGAGGTACCTGATGGAGTGTAAAAGAGATAAAAGTTTTGTCAGGGTAGATTGTTCCGACGGCAGAGATGATATTCTGGCGGCAGAAAAAATTTATAATCTGATAATTGACAGAATCGAAAAAATAATTTGAGATGAAACTCTTAAGAGCCGTTTCCAGATTGATAGTCGGGTTCACATTCATCTTTTCCGGCTTCTCCAAGATTATTGACCCTGTAGGGGTAGGTTTGATAGTTGGAGAATACTTTAAAATAATTGGAATAGGTTCTTTACCACTATTATATCAAATTCTTGGTGCAGCTCTTTCCGGAGCGGAACTGTTGCTTGGAATCTCCGTTCTGCTGGGTCTCAGAATGAAATTATCCTGCAAGGTCGCCATTATATTTATCTCTGTTTTTACAGGTATCACATTAATACTGGCCATATTTAACCCTATTCAGGAGTGTGGATGTTTTGGAGAGGTTCTCAAATTGACAAACTGGCAAACTTTTTACAAAAACATAATTCTTCTGGCTTTTGCACTTTTGCTGTATTTCCAGAGAGACAACTTTATTCCGATTGCTCCAAAATACTGGGAGTGGGGTTTCGCAGGGGTCTATTTTCTATTGGTCGTACTGTTGTCTGTATACTCGTACAGGTACCTTCCGCTTATCGACTTTATGGAATATAAGGTTGGAACCGATATTTCCGGGAAACTAAGAATGGAGGAAAACATAAGCGAACCCAACTTTGAAACGACACTCGTCTATAAAAGAGATGGAAAGGTAAAGGAGTTTACTATAAACAACTTACCAGATTCCACGTGGACATTTGTAGATTCCAAAACAAAACAGGTATCTTCACAACCTCTTACTACAGGTATCAGTTTTGCAGTTTCCGACAGGGACGGAAATTATGTAACAGACTCAATCCTCTCAATCAACGGAAAACTATTTATCACATCGATTCCATATTTCGACAGACTGAAAGCCTCCGGCCTTGCTAAAATCAAGCTAATCAATGATAAATTGAAGGAAAGAGGAATCCGTTACATAATATTGACAGGGTCTTCACCCTTGATGATCGACAGCCTTTCAAAAGATTTACCAAATATTGATATCTATTACACAGATCACAAGACACTTCTTACAATGAACCGCTCCAACGGGGGACTGATTTATCTTAACGATGCAACAGTATCTGCAAAGTGGTCCATAAACAATTTGCCGGTTGACTCTTTTGACAGTGTTATAAGTGAGGATCCGGAACTTCTTGCCGCCAAGACTAGAATCCGGGAGCAACTGGCCGCAGAGGTAGTTGCAGTCATTATTTTATTGCTCGTTGCTGTAATGAGATATATATGCAAGTTTGCCTATACGCATAAAATTATCGCAGATGGAAATAATTCAGAATCAGAATCTAAAGAAACTTAATACATTAGGCTTAAATGCCTTCGCTAAATATTTCGCATCACCCAGCTCAACAGAGGAGTTGAAGACCCTGTTGAAAGACCCTGAATACTTAAACATTCAAAAGATGGTTATAGGTTTTGGATCCAATATTCTTTTCAGTGGAGATTTTGACGGGCTACTGATACATCCATCAATGACTGAAATAAAAATTGTGAAGGAGAGTGAGGAGTTCGTCTATTTAAGGGTTGGAGCTGGTGTTAAATGGGACGATCTGGTTACATATGCTGTAGATAGAGGATGGGGCGGTCTGGAGAATCTCTCCTGGATTCCCGGTTGTGTAGGTGCAGCTCCGGTGCAAAATGTAGGTGCTTATGGAGTTGAGGCAAAAGATTCGATATCAGAGGTGGAATTTGTGAATATTTACTCTGCCTGCGAGAATAAATTAAAAGGGAAGGAGTGCCGGTTCGGCTATAGAGACAGCATTTTCAAAAGAGAGTTAAAATCTAAGGTGGTTATTACATTCGTAACCTTCAAACTTACCAAATACCCTCTTATAAATAGTAGTTATGCAGACGTGGCCGAAGCTCTCAAAGGATTTGCACACCCTTCTCTGCAAAATTTAAGGGATATAATAATCAATATCCGGAAGAGAAAACTACCTGATCCCGCTGTTGTGGGAAACGCCGGGAGTTTTTTTAAAAACCCGGTTATATCCGAAAAAATTGCCAACTCAATTCTTTCAGACTATCCAACGCTAAAACGGTTCACCGCATCCCCTGGATATTGCAAAATACCGGCAGCCTGGCTAATAGAAAAGTGTGGTTTCAAAGGGAAAAGATTTGGTAACGTCGGAGTGCACGCGAACCAACCGTTAGTCCTGCTTGCATACGAAGGTGCAAGAGGAGAGGAGTTAATAGAGCTCTCTGAAAAAATACGCCAAACCGTTAAGGAACGATTTGGCGTAGATATAGAACCGGAGGTTAATATCTGTTAAAGTTTGCGTTTAACCTCAACAATTGTATAAGCCTCGATAATATCACCTGTCCTGATGTCGTTGTAGCCATCCACATTCAGACCGCAATCGTATCCGGAAGCAACCTCTTTCACATCATCTTTAAAGCGCTTTAAAGAGCCCAGAAGACCTGTATAGATGACAATACCATCGCGGATAACACGAACTTTGGCATTTCTTACCAGCTTACCCTCCTTGACCATACATCCGGCAATAGTACCAACTTTGGAAATTTTAAAACTTTCACGAACTTCTGCGGTAGCAGTTATCTCTTCCTTCTCTTCAGGAGCAAGCATGCCCTCGATACCGCTTCTTACTTCGTTGATTGCATCATAAATTACGGAGTAGAGACGAATTTCTATCTCCTCCTTTTCTGCTAATTTACGAGCATTCGAAGATGGCCTTACCTGGAATCCGATTATAATGGCGTTTGAAGCTGCTGCTAAAAGTACATCACTTTCAGAAATGGCGCCGACAGCCTTGTGTATAACATTAACGTGAATCTCTTCAGTAGAAAGTTTGATAAGTGAGTCAGAAAGAGCCTCGATTGAACCGTCAACATCTCCTTTGACAATAATATTAAGCTCCTGGAAGTTGCCGATTGCAATACGACGGCCGATCTCTTCCAATGTAATATGTTTTTGAGTCTTAAGTCCTTGAATCCGGATCAACTGTTCTCGTTTGTTTGCAAGGTCGCGGGCCTCCTTTTCATCCGACATTACATTAAAAATCTCACCAGCAGCTGGTGCGCCGTTGAGACCAAGAATAGACACCGGAGTAGATGGACCTGCCTCTGTAATCTTTAATCCCCTCTCGTTGAACATAGCTTTAACTCTACCGGTGTGGCTGCCACTTAAAATTATATCACCTGTTTTAAGAGTACCGGTATGAACAAGAATAGTAGCCAGATAACCCCTTCCTTTATCCAAAGAGGACTCAATTACTGTTCCGTTAGCCCGTCTGTTAGGATTGGCCTTAAGATCCAGAATTTCTGCCTCAAGTAGTACCTTCTCCAATAATTTGTCCACATTTAAACCCTTTTTGGCAGAGATCTCCTGACACTGATACTTACCGCCCCAATCCTCAACCAACAGGTTCATATTTGCAAGCTGTTCACGAATCTTTTCACCACTTGCTCCTGGTTTGTCTATCTTGTTAATTGCAAAAATCATAGGAACACCGGCTGCCTGTGCGTGATTGATGGCCTCTTTTGTTTGAGGCATCACTGCATCGTCTGCTGCAATAATAATTATCGCAATGTCCGTAACTTTTGCACCACGGGCACGCATGGCAGTAAAAGCCTCGTGACCCGGAGTATCCAGAAATGTTATTCTCTCGCCGCTTGGAATTTTAACGTTATACGCGCCAATATGCTGTGTAATTCCTCCCGCTTCCCCGGCAATAACATTGGCTTTACGAATGTAGTCCAGAAGAGATGTCTTGCCATGGTCTACGTGGCCCATTACAGTAACAATCGGAGGACGTGGAAGTAGATCATCTTCTGTGTCAATCTCTTCGCGAATCGCATCTTGAATATCTGCAGTAACGAATTCCACAGTGTATCCGAACTCCTCTGCAACCAGCACCATTGCCTCTGCATCTAACCTCTGATTGATTGATACCATTAGACCTAAGTTCATACAGGCTTCAATTACTTTTGTAACAGGAACGTCCATCATAACAGAAAGATCGTTTACTGTCACAAATTCGGTAACCTTAAGAATATTGCTTGTTATATCCTGCAGCTCCTGCTCCTCCATCATCTTTTGACTGGCGAGATCTCTCTTGTCGCGACGATATTTTGATCCCTTTGTTTTACCCTTTCCCTCAACCATCTTAGCATAAGTCTCCTTGATCTGCTTTTGAACGGCATCTTCATCAACCTCGTTTCTTACAGGTTTAAACCTCTCCCGTAAACTTTTAAGGTTTCCAGGTCTGTTTATTACAGCACCCGGTCTGCCTGGAACTGCTCCTCTGTTTTGATTACTGCTTCTATTCTGAGTGCCATCTACGTGTCCCTCTTTAGTAACATCAATCTTCTCTTTGTGATTTTTATGAATTCTCTCTCTCTTCCCTTTATTGGCGGAAGGAACATTGCCCGGCTTCTGTTCCGGTTTCTTCTTCTCGAACTGGGAAAGATCAATTGTTCCGTTTATTTTTGGACCTGTGAGTTTCTCAAACTTTGTCTCAATATGTTCAATAGTTGCTTGCTCAGGTTGTGGAAGGTCATCCTTTTTCTGTAACTTTTTAGGTTTTATTATCTCTTTTTTTACTGGATGTTCAACAGGTTTAGGTTGTTCAACAGGTTTAGGTTGTTCAACAGGTTTAGGTTGTTCAACAGGTTTAGGTTGTTCAACAGGTTTAGGTTGTTCAACAGGTTTGAGTTGTTCAACAGGTTTA
>JBAYMP010000024.1:0-33132 GCA_041663505.1 Bacteroidales bacterium
GCATGTCAATCTAGTTTGATTGACAAAAATAGAATTGAAATCGTTGCGCGCTTGAAAACCTTACAATTATCTATATTTCAATATATTCAAAGAACGTTAAATGAGTTTTAGTGGACACTTATGATTTTCAGTTATAAAATAATGAACTATCGGAAGTAAAAATAAACATATATATTTAATAATCAAAAATTTCGCATCTAAATTTAAAAAATAAATATCTTTTTTAGTGTAAATAATCACTAAAACCTGCGCCAGTATTATGTTTTGAGAAATTCTATTTTTTTAATTTTTCCTGTCTGACATTCAATCGTATAGCAATATGAGGAGCAATTATGAATGATGAGTTATGGAAAGCAGATCATTAATAGGTGTTACAATATAAAAATGAGAAATACCAAAAGAGGGTTTTGATGCAAGACAAAAAAGAATGGCGGCCATAAAATAAACAATTTATGAAAGTTACAGAAAATATAATAATTTTGGAAATTATTTCAAAGCTACAGTAGAAGGTATGAATCTGGGTTGGTTTATTTCAATAGTAATTTTTATAATTGGGTCATTATTGGCATTTTTTATCGCAGCTAAGGAGTTCGAGTTGCCATTTAGAAAGCCAAAAACATATGGTTGGTTACTGAAAAAAGGGGTATTTAGCTGGTACTACTTAGAAGGTCTGAATTTATTTAAATATGCAGCCAGTGAATACAGTAAAGAGGTCATATTTAAGAGATATTCAAGATTTAATAAAAAAGATATTCTGCAAAAGGAAACAGCAGGAGGAAGAAGTACAAATTATGAATTAATAAAAAGGCCAGCAGCCAATAAATAGAACTTTAATCGGCACGCAGTGCCCAGTTTGAACTCCGTGTTGAACTACAGTGCGGCATAATAGCAAAGGCATTGAGTATCCTTAGTAAAGTTCATCAAATCACTTTTTATGCTTAATTTTATTCGTCGAAAAATTATCCCGAATGGGATTTAGCTCAACAAACGTCATCGCCCATTAAAACGGGCTTAGCCGCAGAGACGTTAGCGGCAAGTTGATTAGAAACCACTATTATAGCATGAAACATATGAAAACGACAACATTATTTTTAGGTTTTGTAATTTTTACAGTTTCTTTATTTGGACAGGGTACTTCTCAAAAATATCCGGCCCTTGTTAGAATCGCAGACTCACTTTACAATGCGAAAGACTTTAAGAATTCCGCTTTTACTTATTCTAATGCATTTAAAGTAAACGGGTGGAAAGCCACGTTAAACGAACGATATAATGCTGCTTGTTCATGGGCTTTAGCAAACAACCCTGACAGCGCATTCTTTAATTTAAATTATATTGCAACATTAATGAATTATACCAATTTGGGACACATAAAATCAGATCCGGATTTAATATCGCTTTATAATGATAAAAGGTGGAGGCTCTTACTTGAAGCAGTTCGGGCAAATAAAAATAAAGCCTTTCCTAATCTGGACTTAATCCCGGTAAATGGATTCAAGGTTGAAGTATTAACTTCCGGGATGCAAAATAATAAAGCAAATAAACCTGTGGTTGTTTTCGAAAATGGAATGGCAAGTAGTTTTGGAAGTTGGGATATAGTAGTGGAAGAAATTTCCAAAACATATGCAGTGCTTCGATACAATCGTCCGAGAATAGGAGAATCGGAAAACGATAGCCTTCCTCCAACCACAGAACACATTGTTAATAATCTGAGAAAAATGCTTTTACAAAAAGGATTGAAACCACCTTACTTATTGGTTTCTCATTCATTTGGTGGAGCTTATATAAGAAGCTTTGCCTCCATGTATCCGGAAGAAATTGCAGGTCTTGTTTTTGTGGACCCCATTGACTTTACTAAAAAAAAGGGGGACGGCGATTTGCCTTATCTCGAAATAGGATTGACTCAACATCAGATTGATTCAATTTTTGGAAAACCATATGATAATTTTATAGAGAAGCTTTATGAGGAAATGCCTGGTTTCTATGTTGAGGAAGTCAAAATTTCAAGGTCTTTATATAATAGCGAGTTTAAAGAATGTGTACGTAATCAGTTGCCAGATGTGCCTGTGCATTTTATTCAGGCCGGGGGTTACAATTCAAATTCTAATGAAGAACCTACGATTTATGATAGAGAAAAAATGTGGAGGATTGACAATAATCTTAAAATGAAACGCTGGCTCGCGCTTATTAATCCGTTGAAATATGGTAAGTATTTCTATAGTTCGCAATCTGGCCACTTCATTCAACAAGATGACCCCGATTTGGTAATTTCAAGTATTAAATTGGCTTTGCAGGATTATGATAAAATCAAGAAAGAAAAAGAAACCTACCGCTAATGATACTGAATGTTAAAAATTAGTAACTTAATTTTTTTAGGGAGTTCGTTCTCCCGTTCAGTATCATTTAACGTATATTTGAGCGAAAAACAAATAAAACTATCCCACTTTTTAGCTGGGGTAAAGGGTTACGAGGGTTTGGTGCTTCTAATCAAAACCAGTTGTACCTTGATAATAATGGCGCCCCGAAAACAGCTACGGTTCATATTATCGAGTATTGACAAGCATTATAAAAAAAGTACAGATACAATATATGAGAAAAAGCATAATAATATTATTTATTTCACTGTGCAACATTGCATTTGGTCAAGAATTGTCTAAATCCGGAATGTATCATGCCGACTTTGATTACCTGATTGAAAAATTAATTGAAACTCATCCTGACCCTTATTCTGGATTTGGAGGGCCTATTGAATTTTTCAGAAAAAAAATACAAACATCTGAATTAATTACAAATTCAATGACTAATGAGGAATTTGTAATTCTTTTAAATCAGTTTCTATCAAATCTTAATGATGGACATACTTCAATATTTTTCCCTAAAAATGAAAACAAAATTAGAAAAGTTCTTCCGTTAAAATTCAAAGTGTCGACTGATAAAATGTTTGTACAAAACAGCACCGAGGAATATGCAGGCTTTAAAGGAAATCAGCTACTTGGAATCAATAAAATTCCAATATCAGAATTGTTAATAAGAGCTAAAGCTTTTGAACCATCTGAAAATGTTTCAGGGGAATATTACAGCCTGAATAGGATAATTAGTAATTCGCAGCTTGCACGAAAGCTCTTTGGTACAGAGATATTGGAATTTACTTTTAATAGTAATGAGGGAAAGACATCTTCAACAGAAGTGTCTTATCGGGAACAAGTAAATTACATCTCAGAAAAATCGAAGATTGATTTTAAAAATGACAATGGATTACTTGATTGGTCAATGATTGGGAAAAATAAGGATATTGGTTACATGGCATGGAATAGCATTTTAAGCCGTGAAGTGGTCGAAAATACTTACAAAAACTCTACAGATTGGATTCAGGATAATTTGAATTGGGCATTTAATTATTTAAAAGAAAAGCAATCCGGAAACATTGAAAACGATATTAATAAAATTCCTTCATTATATGAGCAGTTTTACCTGCTTACAAAAGCGATGAAAAATAAAAACTCCAAATACCTGATTCTTGATTTGAGAGAAAATAGTGGTGGAATGACTCCAATTGTAAGACCGTTATTGTATATTTTATTTGGGGATGATTATCTCAACTTCGATTTTGAAGCCGAAATGATTCGGAAAATATCTCCGCTCTATTTACAAAAGATTGGATTTAGCCTTATTGCGGATTTCAATAAGGCATATAATTGTAATTTAAAAGTTGGTGATTACATCTTTGACAGTTTTGGTAATTTTGATACAAATTCGACACTTGAACAAAGAAAAAAGATTATTGAGAATGGATATAATGGTTTTGGAGCTGAATACATTAAAAAAACAGAACCTCTAACGAATGTTCAAATATTTGTTCTTACTTCCCCACAAACTTTTAGTGCCGCTTATCATTTTTCATACTTTCTTAAAAAACTTGGCAGGACAAGACTTGTTGGTGTTGCTTCAAGGCAAGCTGGCAATGCATTTATGGAGACGACAAATATTACTTTACCAAACACAAATATTAGAGGTAGTATTTCAAATTCAAAACAGATCTTATTTAAAGATAACTTGGAATCAGGAACGCTTTTCAAACCCGATTATGAAATGGATTGGAATGACTTTAAAAGGTTAGGATTTGATAAAAACTCTGAGATTCTTAAAACGCTGGAAATAATTGAAAATGAAATTAATAACGCTTGTTAATATGTGCTATTCTATCCCAAAATAACAATGAAACAAAACAAAGAAAACTTTAAAAAAGCATTGATTGGGGCAATAGTAATCATTCTTCTCAAGCATCCGTAATATTACAAATTTTACGATCTTTGTAATTTAGATAGACGATGAAACCAATTATCATAATAATGAATTTCACTCATATCTACGAACAAGAGAGTCTTTTGAAGAATAAAGACTTTGAATGGATAGATTGTTCGGAGATCTCTGGAACTAATTGTTATTGTGACGATGATGCCATTAACAAACTTACTGAAAAAATTGCTTCATACGGTCCGGATGGAATTCACTTCATCGATTCCGGTAATTATCACTATTTAAGCAAATTATGGACCGATAAAATTACACGGCCGTTCTCATTGGTTGTTTTCGACCATCATCCGGATATGCAACCCAGCCTGTTCGATAACCTGTTATCGTGTGGATGCTGGGTAAAAGAGGTGCTCGACAGTAATCCTTTCATCCGGAAGGTTTGTATTGTGGGTGCTTCGGAAATGCTTATTAAAAATGTGGATACAAGCTACCAGGACAGGCTCATATTTTATAGTGACCAGGCACTGAATCATGAAGAGACCTGGAAAGAATTTGCGCATTTACATCTGGATGGTCCGGTATATATATCGGTCGATAAAGATGTGCTAAATACAGAATCGGCCGTTACGAACTGGGACCAGGGTTCTCTTTCGTTAGCCACACTTGAAAAATTACTCTCCATTATCCTCAAGAATCAAGAAGTGATTGGAGTAGATATTTGCGGAGAATGTTCAACTACCCTCAATAAATTTGAAATTCAAAAATATATAGCTCTGAATAATCGGGCCAATGAAGAATTGGTGCGCCTGTTTAAGGCGTACAGGATGTTATATTTTTGTATAGAACCACATCCCTTGGAACCCTTTTTGCCTCTCCACGCCAAAGTGCTGTTATTGGGCAGTTTCCCTCCTCAGCGCAGCCGGTGGTCCATGAATTTCTTCTATCCCAACTTCCAGAACGATATGTGGCGAATAATGGGTCTGATTTTCTTTGAGAACCCTTTACACTTTGTTACAGGAAGGAGGTTCGACGAGGTGCTGGTACGGCAATTTTGCGAAGAGAAGGGGATTGCGCTTTATGATACGGCACAGTCTGTAATCCGGCAAAACAACAACGCTTCCGACAAATTCCTTGAGGTAGTTATACCTGTCGATTTAGCTGCAATTCTGGCGAGGATTCCGGAGTGCAACACTATTGCCACCACAGGGCAGAAGGCCACGGAGATTCTGCTCACCATTCTGTCAGAGGGGAAAGAGTTTAATCAACAACTATCCATACCTGCCCCTGGCTCTTTTGTCATCTTTCTGTTTAACCAAAGGTCTATCCGCCTATATCGTATGCCCTCCTCCTCTCGTGCCTATCCAAAGCCGCTAAAAGAGAAGGCAGAGGCATACAAGGAATTATTCAGATAACTCTATAGGGATGGATTTACGAATACAGCAAGGTAACTGACGACTGGACTTCACTGTTCTATCGGGGATTTCTTTAAGGAGGCTCGCATAGGAAACGTTATTTTGTATATTCATAGAATAATTCATAACATTGTAATTATAAACTATGTCTAAAAGAGAATGCATAACACAACAAGCCGGGGAAATTATGAAATACAGAAAATTAGGCAACACAGAAATTCAATTATCAGCCATAGGATTGGGCTGTATGACAATGAGCCATGCCTATGGTGTCAGAGACGATAAAGAATCTCTGGCAACATTACAAAAGGCTATCGATCTGGGCATTAGCTTCTGGGACACCGCTGATTTTTATGGTAATGGCGACAATGAAGAGCTCATTTCCAAGGTATTGGTACCTAACCGCGATAAGGTTTTTATTGCCACAAAATTTGGTATGAGGGTTGATCCTAATAATCCGTCCCAACCTTATGTCGATGCATCGCCGGCTTACATAAAAACGGCGGTTGAAGCCAGTTTACGCAGGTTGAAGATTGAAACCATAGACCTGTTTTATGCACATCGCATAGACCCTAATGTGCCGGTGGAAGAGACTGTGGGCGCCATGAGCAATCTGGTAAAAGAGGGAAAAGTACGCTTTCTCGGATTATCGGAAACCTCTGTGGCATCTATCCGCAAAGCACATGCAGAGCATCCCATATCTGCCCTTCAAAGTGAGTATTCGCTGCTTACACGCGATGTGGAAAAAGAAATTTTGCCACTTTGCAAAGAGCTTGACATAACCTTTGTTCCATTCAGCCCGCTTGCACGGGGATTGATGACAAATACCATTGATAAACTGGGCGAAACCGATTGGAGAAATAATCTGCCTCGTTTTGCCGGTGAGTATTGGAAAAATAATCAAAAACTGGCACATGCTTTTGCCGAAATGGCTTCAGATATAAAATGCTCTCCTTCTCAGTTAGCGCTTGCATGGGTACTGGCTCAAGGTAGCCACATTATTCCAATTCCTGGCACTAAACGAAGAAAATACCTCGAAGATAATGCCGGTGCTGTAGATGTTAACCTGACATCGTCAGACATTAAGGCAATAGAAGCGTTGCTTGCCCGTTTTCCGAACACTGGTCCGCGTTATACTCCGAATATGGCTAAACAAGCTGGCAGATAATATATCTACAATATGGTTGATGGTAAGTCAAAAATAGATTTAAGCAGCTGCATAAGAGCTTCTATCGACTTTTTTTATCCACTTTGCCGCAAATACATGACTTTGCAGTTTTTCCGTTATGGTGTAACAGGGGCTGCAAACCTGGTGTTCGACTGGGTGTTGTATTTTGTGATTTACAATTTTGTCCTGCAACATAGAATGCTGAACCTCGGAGTTGTAACTCTTAGTTCACACATAGCATCTTTGGCAATTAAATTCCCGATAGTCTTTTTTTCAGGGTTTTTATTGCAGAAATATGTAACATTCTCTAGTTCCGACTTGCATGGACGCATTCAGTTGTTCCGGTATGCAATTGTGTTTTTGATTAACCTTTTTATCAATTATATTGGTTTAAAGTTACTGGTAGATGGCTTGAACGTTTACCCATCAATTTCCAATATGATTATTTCAATTCTCACTGTTTTTGTCAGTTATTTTCTGCAGAAGAGATATACGTTTAAAGTATCAGGGATTAAGTGAGTTATACATATTGACAACCCTTTGCATTTTGTTACAGGGAGGATGTTCGATTAGGTGCTGGTCCGGAAAAGGTATTCAGTTTTGCAAAACATATTCAAAAATTTATAACTTTGAATTGCAGAACGATTTACCGTTACTACAACATTAAACAAAATTAGTAACAACCCATGAAAAAATTTACTTTCCTTCTACTGGCAACCTTGTCTCTGTTTTCTACATTGCCTGCTCAAAATCTGACTGTAGCTACATACAACATACGGTACGAAAACCAGGACGATGTCTCAAAGGGCAATGGCTGGAAACAACGCTGTCCGGTTATTACACAGCTTATCCGTTTTCATGATTTTGATATTTTTGGCGCTCAGGAGGTTCTTCAAGGACAATTAAACGATATGCTCAATCAATTGCCTGGTTATGAATATACCGGTGTCGGACGTAACAATGGGCTAAGGGACGGAGAGTTCTCTCCAATTTTTTACAATAAGGAGAAGCTACAGCTTTTGCAATCGGGTAACTTCTGGCTATCCGAAACCGACGATAAACCCAGCGTGGGCTGGGATGCTGCCTTGCCTAGGATTTGCTCCTGGGGCAAGTTTAAGGTGATAGAGAGCGGCGATTGTTTCTGGTTTTTTAATCTGCACATGGATCACATAGGAGTAAAGGCAAGGCTGGAGAGTTCCGCACTGGTTCTTAAAAAAATCAAGGCTATGTGTAACGGTGAACTTTTTATTCTAACCGGCGATTTTAATATGGATCAGGCCAGCGATGGTTACAAATTGTTTTCGGGCTCGGAAATATTGCAGGATTCCTATGATGTGGCAGGTATCCGCTATGCGCTCAATGGCACATTCAATAATTTCAATCCAAATCTTAAAACGGACAGCCGGATAGATCATATTTTTATAAGTAAAGGCATTCATGTGATACGTTATGGTGTGTTGACAGATACGTACCGTTCAGAAGCAGACAGTAGTTCTGAGGAGATTAAATCAGCCAATTTCCCCAAAGAGGTTTCGCTGCATAAGTATGTAGCCAGGCTACCGTCCGACCATTACCCTGTTCAGGCAGAGTTGTCGTTTGTGAAACTTTAAAAATATGCTGCTGAAATAGCCAAACAAATAATAAAGTGGACTAAAAATGAAAAAAAAGACAGTGTTTATCGGTATTCTGGGGTTGATTATATTTTCCGCTGCCAGCCTTGTTAAACAATTTTCACCTACTTCCATTTCTGATTTTTATTATGGATTCTTTTCAGGAATTGCATTAGTGTGCATAGTTGTTATGCTAATTTTATCGGGTTGCGATTTACATAGCTTCTTTAAAAAAAGGTTAAATACCAAAAAAGACGAAAATAACCCTAACGAAGAATTTTGAAAACAAAATAGTAATAACTCTAAAACAGCAATTTGAAAATGAATGAACATGACTATGAACAAGCTATGGCAAGACTTAAACAGATAAAATTATTACTTCTAACTATTTTTGTTTTTCTGACAGGGTCAATTTTTGGACAAAAATCAGAACAAGGTGGTTTTACAAGCTTTGAGGAGTTTAAAAATAACAATCCTAAATTTGCGGACTCTTTTACAATACTTAAACGTACAACTGCTGATATAAAAGCTTGGGGTGGTAATGATTATAAAGTAGAAAGCGCCGATGAACTGATTACAAAAAACATAATTAAAAGAGAAATTTGGGGAATTTATAAAAATGATACTCTGTATTTAAATGGAATGTCAGTTACTGGTTTGATTGGATATGTCCGGGTTGAGATTTCTGGAAAATATAGCTTTTTACGTCCTTCTTTTCCTGTTAATCTAAAAATACAAAAAGAACTTGGACTTAATGACCCTCAATACGGATATCTGTTTGGTGCTGTAGGTGGTGCTTTTCAAGGGGCGAAAATGGCTCTTAAGAGAATTCCGTTGATATATAATATGGAAACAGGCGAGAAAATGTTATTAACAGAGCCGACTATGATTAAAATACTTGAAAAATATCCTGACTTAAGAAACGAATTTAATATCGAAACTGACAAGAAAAACGAAGGAGTATTATTAAAATATTTAAGAAAAATAAATGAACGAGAAGAAGTAACTACTGAGGCTAAATAAGCGTTCGTTGCATCCGTAGGTGGGCAGCACCAGGAGAAGAGAACTCCGTCACTATAATCCAAATCTTTTTTCTGCGAATTGGCGGATAAAGGTTACAGTTTCATCGATTCCGAGAACAGATGAGTTGACGCATAAATGATACGATCTGGCATCTCCCCAAATTTTACTGCTATAATAGTTATAATATCTTTCCCTTTTCTTGTCCATTTTTTCAATAAAATCTTTAGCTTTATTCTCCGTTATCTGTTGAATTTCGGCAATGCGTTTTATCTGGTCGTTTATATCCGCACTAATAAACACATTCAAACAACGGGGATGATCCTTGAGCACATAATCAGCGCAACGTCCTACGAAAATGCATGATTGCTGTTCAGCCAATTCCCGGATGACATCACTTTGGATCTTAAATAATGTTTCGTTGCTCAGATAATAATTGGAATATATTTCGTCCACCAAAGAGTCTCGAAGATTCAACGGTCCCCCGAAAATGCTGTGTCGTACCTTTTCATCAGCCCTTTCAAAAAACTCTTTCCCCAATCCACTCTCCTGCGAAGCGATTTGGATTAGTTCTTTATCATAAAAAGATATGCCCAGCTGCGCAGCCAGCTTTTCTCCTATCTGCCGGCCTCCGCTTCCAAGTTGTCGTCCTATATTTATAACAAATTTTTCGTCCATAAAAGGATTGTTTTTGTAGTAAACAAATTTACTACTTAATATTAGATTTTCTGTATTGTGCTATAAGCAAATATGCAGCAATAATACTTGCCAACAAGTCGGCTGCCGGCAGACTGTACCAAACACCCTTTACCCCAAAGATTTGCGGAAGAATCAGCAAACATGGTAATAAAAAGAGCACTTGACGGGATAATGACATAAAAATGGCTTTGCCTGCCATCCCGATACTTTGAAAGAAATTTGAGGTAACCATTTGGAAACCGATGATGGGGAAAAATATAAAAACGATCCGCAAACCTGGTATAATCAAATCAATCAAAGTCTGATCTTTGGTGAAAACCGATGCAATAGCACGCGGGAAAATTTCACTAATCAGAAAACCTGCAGTCATTACACCGGTTGCCAAAATAATAGTTAGTTTCAACACTCTGTTCACCCTGTTGATTTGTTTGGCTCCAAAGTTATAACCTGCTATAGGTTGCATGCCCTGGTTTAGTCCCATGACAATCATAACAAAAAGAGAGGCTACCCGGTTGATGATCCCGTAAGCCCCTACCTCTAAATCGCCGCCATATTTTATGAGGCTATGGTTGATCAAAACCACAATGACGCATGAAGCAGCATTCATAAGAAAAGGTGCCAGTCCGATAGACAAAGAATCCAACACAATTTTGCGTTTTAACCTGAATATCCCCTTTTGAAAGTGGATGAAATTATCCTTGTTGCTGAAAAGTTTGATTTGCCAGACCAACATGGATGCTTGAGATAAGACTGTAGCAATGGCGGCTCCGCGGATCCCCCAGCCAAATCCATAAATAAACAGCGGGGCCAGGATTGCATTTATAATAACGGAAAAGATAGTGGCATACATCGATTTTTGCGGGTTACCGGTGGCCCGCAACAAAGCATTTAACCCAAAATACATGTGCGTTATCACGTTGCCAAGTGAGATAACCACCATATATTCGTGTGCATACGAAATAGTATCAGAGCTGGCTCCAAAAAAATAAAGTATCGGGTCAAGAAAAATAAGGACAATGACCGTGTAGGTTATCCCCAAAATCAAGTTCAACACGAACACATTTCCCAAAATATCGTTGGCACTGGATTGGTCTTTTTGTCCTAACCGCAATGACATTAATGTAGAGGCTCCTGCCCCGACCAATGATCCAAATGCCGCAGCAAGGTTCATCAAGGGAAAGGTGATCGCTAATCCTGATATGGCCAAAGCCCCTACTCCTTGACCAATAAAAATACTATCGGTAATATTATAAAGCGACGAAGCAGTCATGGCAATTACAGAAGGAATGGCATATTGCAAAAGCAAATGCCAGACATTCTCAGTACCTAACGCCATTGGTGATCCTTTTTGTTCCATTAATTTTAGTCCATTTTAAGCGGTTTTCTATTTCCGCAGAGACTTTTGAATTGAGGTGGCACTCAAAATGTCAGAATTTTACCTCTGCAATTTTTATAGCCACATTGCCCTTCAGGTTAGCCTGGATACGGACTGCGCCGGGAACCATATTAACACTGGTAACGCCCAATGAATCGAGCTTTCCTTTAATGTTGATCCCCTCATAAAGAGGATAATCGGTTAACATTTTGTTTGCTTCTGCCTTAGCCCTTTCCAGATCTTCGGTTAAAGGATATGTAAGGTAATGAGATATCTTCTTAAGTATCATTCCGTGGAAAAGCCAGTTAGCCGATTTTATAAGAGCACTGCGAGTCTTTACGTCAAATTCCGGTTCGTAAACTTCAAGAGCATTTTTCTCCGGATTATAGAGCAGCTTGCCAGTGAAATAGATCCGCCCCTTGAGTGATCCTGTCACATCTGCGACAAATACCGCCCTACCTGCGCTGCTGTAAAGCGAAAGACCAACAATTGTTATGGTTTTGTTCCCTTCTGTAAAACTTTTATTTATGAGCTGCTCTTTGGCCATTTCGGCAATTTTGTCGAAGGTTACATCGGTTGCAATGTTGAGGTTAAACTGCTGAGGTTGTCTGGCAATATTCTTGAACTGAGGAAGTTCTATCTTCGCATTTGCAGCAGGTTGGGCACCTATAACAGATTCCAATTGTGTATATAATGAAACTGAGAGGTTAAGTTTGTTGCCTTTGGTTGTAAACGGAGATACTAAAATGTCCTTAGGGGTTATCCGCAGCCATAGATGGTTAGCATCGCTTATGAGCATCGGTTTTTGAACTTCTTCCCATACTTGTGATACATGCTTTTCAAGATCCACAGCGTTGGACAGAGCTTTGTCTATCTGACTGTTTATCATCTTATCAAAAAGAGAGAGGACAATATTGGCGATTGGTGTGACCGGAATTTGCTCCCCAATTACGCTCACTTTAGGAGTCTCGATCCATTCGTAACCGGAGGAGGTGGTTTTTGATACCAGATTCCAATCTTTATCTATGCTTATTGCTGTTTTATAGATGAGAGCAATGGTTCCTGTAGCTTCATAATTATCAGAAAGGGAAATTCCGAATTTGTCAACTTTCCAACTAAAGCGCGACCACACCTTTAGTGGCACACGATAAGTAATCTCATTGTTATTTATAAAAAATGAAAAGTTCTGAGCCTTCCATATTTTTACAGATAAATCTCTATCAGTAAGATTATTACCTTCATAGAGTAATCCGTTCATTTTACTGTTTACAGTCGTTTCAAGCTTTTTTACGTCTATCTCAAACTCCAAAGGAATCTCGGAGACTGCCGGAGCTAAATCCGACGGTAGATAAGACTCTGCGGGTCCCTCAATTCGTGATGTTTTACAGGAAAAGAGAACCAAAACTAAACAAATAGAAAATAAAAATTTTTTCACTATACGGTCATTATTTCCTTCTCTTTGATAGCAAGAGCTTCGTCTACCTTTTTGTTGTAGTTGTCTGTCTCTTTCTGAAGTATTGTTTCTCCATCCTTAACTACATCTTCCGGAAGGCCATCTTTCTGATATTTTTTCAAAAGATCTACGCCATCTCTGCGAGCATTACGGATGCTGATCTTTGCATTCTCTCCTGATACTTTTACCTTCTTTACCAAATCCTTACGTCTGTCTTCTGTGAGAGGCGGAACATTAATTCTGATATGTTCGCCGTTGTTCTGCGGTGTAAATCCAATATTTGCGGCCATAATGGCTTTCTCGATTGCTGGAATCAACTTCTTGTCCCAAGGCTGAATCAACATTGTCTTTGGATCGGGAGCAGTAACACTGGCAACCTGAGGGACAGGGGTCGGGTTACCATAGTAATCTACCATAACATTATTAAAGACAGCAGTATTTGCCTTTCCGGCTCTAAAAGTCTTAAGCTCCTCTTCCAGATGGACAATAGCTTTGTGCATCTTGTCTTTAGCAGAGACAACTACCTCTTGTTGTTTAATTATATCCATTATCTTTGAATTTAGTATATTAAAATTAGCCTTTGGATGATATAATGGTACCTACCTCTTCTCCCCTTACAAGACGTAAGAGATTACCGGGGATATTCATATCAAAAACTATAATCGGAATATTGTTTTCTTTACACATTGCAAATGCAGTCTGATCCATAATCTTGAGGTCCTCTGCAAGAGCTTTGTCATAACTCAGGGTGGTGTATTTAACTGCTTTTGGATCTTTTTCCGGATCTGCCGTGTAGACACCATTTACTCTTGTTCCCTTAAGAAGTACAGTTGCTCCTATCTCTGCAGCCCTGAGTGCAGAGGCAGAATCTGTTGTAAAGAAAGGGTTGCCGGTACCGCCTGCAATTATTGCAACTCCTCCGTTTTTCATAAACTCACTTGCTTTGTCCCTTACATAATACCTTGCGTATGGTTCCATAGGAGTAGAGGTAAAAACCTCTGCATCTACACCGGTCGATCTGATTGCCATTGACAGCCCTATGCTGTTGATGATTGTTGCCAGCATACCCATCTGATCCCCTCTCACTCTGTCAAAGCCTCTGCCCACTCCTGAGAGCCCTCTGAATATGTTACCTCCTCCTATTACAATCGCAATCTCAACGCCGGCCGAAATGATTTCATTAATATCTTTAGAGTATTGAGACAGTATCTTTTCGTCGATACTTTTTCCCTCTTTTCCGCCGATGCTCTCTCCGCTCAGCTTTAGAAGCACTCTCTTGTATTTCATTGTCTGTTAAATATTTAATGGCTACCAGAGACGTTTATTATCAAACAAAAGTAGCTAAATATTATGAAATTAACAAGCAACAGACTATCTTTACACCCTCTAATTATTAAGATAATAACAATTCGAAATATCATGGGAAATATTTTTACCTCTTCCATCGGCAAAAAACTTATAATGAGTATTACAGGGCTCTTTCTGATCCTTTTTCTATTGGTCCACCTGATTGCAAATTCTGCGTATCTATTTGGATCCGAGGCTTTTGATACAATTATTGTAATTATGGGTTCTCCGGTAGTTGTTGCAATGGTGCCTGTTTTGGCCGCTGGGTTTATTATCCATATTTTCTATGCAACGTTCCTGACTCTTACAAATCTTAAAGCACGTGGTTCAGAAAAGTATGCTGTTCCTCATAAAGGTAGAACAGACTCTTTTGCTTCTAAAAATATGTTTGTCCTGGGCCTTATCGTGCTTGGTTTCCTTGTATTCCACCTTACACACTTCTGGGCAAAAATGCAACTTCCCGAACTTACTGGCGGAGAACCTGAGAATGTAAATGATCTTATGAGTTTAACCTTTGGTAACATCTGGGTTGTAATCGCATACGTCATCTGGTTTGGTGCTTTGTGGTATCATCTGACTCACGGATTCTGGAGTGCATTCCAGACATTAGGGTTGAACAACTCTAAATGGCTTAACAGATGGAAAGTAATCGCCTATATCTATGCAACATTCATCTTCCTGGGATTCTTCACGATAGCTGTAACAGCATATCTGAGGACAAATGGAATCATAGGTATGTAGGAGGACTATATAAACAAATCTCTAACGATTCCGTCGGAAAGAAACAGTTTCTCCGGCGGGATTATTATTTTGTGGTTGTTCAATACAACCGATCCTGCGGCAAGAGTCGTCAGTTGCTTATCAAATTCATCATACAGATTTGTATCAAACCTATCTCTGAGCAAATTTAAATCCAGCCCCTCAGTTTTCCTGAGCGACAGCATAACTGTTTCGTTAAACTTATCTTTCTGAGATAACTTCTCCTTTTTGGAACAATCCTTTCCGCTGCTAGTCTGAATAATATAATTGTTTAGATTAGAACAGTTCCACCACCGGTAATCACCATCAAAGGAGTGAGCAGAGGGGCCGAGTCCCAGATAAGGATAGAGGTTCCAGTAAGCGCTGTTATGTCTGGCCTCCCTCCCGGGCAGAGCAAAATTTGATATTTCATATTGGTTGTAACCTGCCTCCTTTAACATCTGTTGCAAAAGGGTATATTCATTGTACGACAACTCTTGCGAAGTGGCGTTATAACAACCTTTTTCATACATTCTCCCCAGTTTGGATTTAGGTTCTATGCTCAATTGATAAGATGATATGTGTTCCGGTCTGAGTTCTATGATTTTTTTCAGATTGCTTCTCCATCCATTTATTGTCAACATTTCGTATCCAAAGATGAAATCGAGGCTTATGTTGTCGAATCCGGCCGCTCTTGCATTCCGGAAAGCCTCTATTGCCTGCGAGGAGCTGTGTCTGCGGTTCATCCACCTGAGATCCTGGTCGGAAAATGACTGCACACCCATACTCAGCCTGTTGAAACCGATCTCTCTTATTCCGGAAAGATATGCAGGTGTCACATCATCGGGGTTTACCTCAATTGTAAATTCCCCGACAGACTCTGGTGAAATCCCAAAGTTTTCCGCTGCGGTATTTACAATTCTTGAGAGCTGGTCCGTGCTCAGAAGCGATGGTGTCCCTCCGCCAAAGTAAATTGTAGTTACAGGAACCTCCAGGTTTTTAAAAAAATCCTTCTTTAGATTTATTTCACATAGAAGTGCCTCCACAAAGCTATCCATTCTGCTGGTCTGCTTTGTAGAGTAAAAGTCGCAGTAGATACAAAACTGCGAACAAAAAGGGATATGAATATATAATCCTGCCAAAAAACAGTTTATCTCAGCGTAAGTTCAGCAGAGCCCAACTTCCCCTCTTCTGTGTAAATATCAACAGAATAAACACCTTTTTCAAAAGGTTGGTTATTTGTGAAATATATGTTCATGCTTACCTCTATTCCCTGATAATCAACCTCTTTAAATGCCGAATATATCATTTGCTCGCCCTGTGCAGAGAAAATCTGCTGCTGAGAACCGGTCATCAGAATACCATCCGGGCTTTTAATTCTGACGTATACTCTCTTTGGTCCTTGGGCTGCAATGGTATTGTCCATAAGATTCAGACAAGTCTTAAGTTTGACTGTTCTGCTGCTTCGGTCTGTCTCTTTGCCCGATGCTGTTATCCCCGCAAGGCTGAAATCCCTTCCTTTTACAACAGATCCTATCTGTACCTGTTTTGCATACTCATCTGTGGTGGTCTGTAAAGTCTTGTATTTTTGCTGGGACTCACGCGCTTCACCCCTCACCTCTTCTACCTCTTTTCTTAAAGCCATATTAAGCTGATTCAGAGAGTCTATCTGTATAATATAACCTCTCGCAATTGCCCTTAGGGTCTCTAACTCCTTTTCGTATTCGCGGATTTGCTTTCTGTTTTTAGCATCTGTATTTTTTATCTTGACTAAAAGCTCATTAACCTTTTCGCGTTCTTTTGAAAGTTGATCATTAAGACTGTCGTAAATGGTTGTTAAGCCTTTGCCTTTAATATTTACTTTTCCGAACTCTGCACCTGAACCCATTCTTACTGCAAGACCATCATAGTCAGTCTTAAGTTGTTCCATCTGCTCGGTCAACTGCTCCTTCTCATCTGTGAGACCTCCAAGCATTTTGTCCCTGTCTATCCATAACCAGACAAGAACAGCAACCAGAATCACTGCAACCGCAACCAGACCAATAATCAAATATTTCAATCGTTTCTCTTTTTCCATACATTCGAATTTATTGATAAAAGCTATATCCTTGCAAAAATAGGAATTTTGTATAGCTTTGCACAATAATATTAGTAGTTTATCTCTAAACAAACAGATGTAGGTATGAAAAATTTGGTTGCTGGTATAGATATTGGCGGGACAAATACCGTTTTTGCACTTATAGATGAAACCGGAGTTATTCAGGGAACAGGAACCTTTCCTACAGATTCTTATAAAAGCTTTGATGATTATATAATTGCCGCCAGGGACGGTATTCTGGATATCTCCTCAAAACTTGGCTTTCCTCATAAAATTTTAGGCATAGGTATCGGAGCTCCCAACGGCAATTACTACACTGGATGTATAGAAGCTGCAGCCAATCTTATTTGGAAGGAAAGCCTTCCTATTGTTGAGAAACTTAAGATACTGTTTGGAGGCATTCCGGTGGTTCTTACAAACGATGCAAATGCCGCAGCTATTGGTGAGATGATTTACGGCGGCGCTAAGGGTATGAAGAATTTTGTAGTAATAACACTTGGAACAGGGCTCGGAAGTGGCTTCGTGGTTGACGGTGAGGTTATGTACGGTAACGATGGTTTTGCAGGAGAGTATGGCCATATTACATATATGAGAGAGGGTAGAAAGTGCGGTTGCGGAAGAAAAGGATGTCTGGAAACCTATGTCTCTGCTCCTGGTATAAAGAGAACCGCTTTTGAATTGCTGGCAACAGAAACCATATCTAGCCCACTTAGAGATATTAGTTTTAATCAATTGACATCTAAAGATATAAGTTTGGCAGCCTTTAGTGGTGATTCGATTTCCAAAATGGCTTTTGAAAAGACCGGAATGGCTCTGGGAGAGGCACTCGCAGATCTTGTAGCCATAACAACTCCTGAGGCTATTTTTCTTTTCGGAGGGCTTGCCAAAGCTGGGAATTTAATTCTGGAACCTACAAAGAGACATATGGAAGAGAATCTTTTAAGGATCTGGAAAGGCAAGGTTAAGCTCCTGATATCCAGCTTAGACGAGAATAATGCAGCAATTCTTGGTTCTTCTGCACTTGCATGGAAAGAGTTAAATAAATAATAAACACAATTACTATGAAAAGTTTTGACTTTAAAAGATATTTGATAAGGGTTGTTAAATACATGATTTATTTGGCAATAGTATTCTCTTTGATCCTCGCTATTTTTTCAATAACCTCCCAGCAGGGGACGAGTTACGAGAGCTTTTTTCGCCCCGATACACAAACTCAACTGATCGTATTTTTCGTTGCAATTTCAATTGTTTACCCATTACTGGGGTTTGTCAAAAAGCCTGTTTATCTCAACAAAAGCTTTGCAGAAGACAAGGAGATGATCATAGGGGTATTTATAAACAGCAGGTACATTGTTGCAGCAGAAGATGCAACAACAATTTCATTCAGATACGGTTCCACATTTATAAGAGCTATGCGAATGTTTGAGGATACCATTGTAATCGATTTTTCTGACAATCCTATTATTCTGGACGGTCAAAGAAGGGACGTATTCAGATTGGCGCGTGCGATAGAGTATGCTATAAGAGAGAATAAAAGCAGCAATAATTAATAGCTCTCTTTTTCCGGTTCTATTAACTTTTTATTTTGATCCAACCTGAAAGCCAGGTATGTTATAGCCATTTCTTGTGAGAGAAAGTTATTCTCATAGTGGGTTTTTATGGATAGTTTCTCATCTGACCGTCCGCTGCCGTAAATATCCTTGTTGGACTCCACTATCTCCAGACCATTTATCCTGGCCATAGCCTCTGTGTAGTTGTGAAGGTATAGGCTGTCTGTCTTAAGGTGTATCAGGCCGTCCGGCACTAGGAATGTTCTGTACCTTTCCATAAATCTGGTGCCTGTGAGCCTTTTGTTATCTCTGTTTATCTGAGGATCTGCGAAAGTTATCCATATCTCCGATATTTCGTCCGGTCCAAAGAGCCATTCGATAAATTCAATCCTGCATCTTACGAAAGCAACATTAGATAAAGACTCTTCAACAGCACTTTTTGCACCTCTCCATAATCTCGCCCCTTTAATGTCTATCCCCATAAAGTTAAGATCGGGATATTTTCTTGCCATTTCCACCGTATATTCTCCTCGTCCGCATCCCAGTTCAAGAACTATCGGGTTATCGTTTCTAAAAACCTCGGAGTGCCACTTACCCTTTAACTTGTAATCCTTTCTGAAAATTTCATCAAGTTCCGGTTGGAAGAGACATTTGAAGCTTTCGTTCTCTGCAAATCTTTTTAGTTTATCTTTTCCCATTCAACCTATTTCTCGAGTGTTATGGCAAAATCTCTGACATTATTTAGATTATCCTTGTGAGATAAGTGGTCAACAGTGAATACCCATAAACCAGTCCTCGGGAATGTTACTCCATCCCGGTAGAGCCATTTTATATCTCTCCATACACCACTTTTGACCTCTTCAACTGTTCCGTATCTGTTTTCAGAAGAGAGTGGAAAGGAGAGTGTATCACAGAACCTCTTGCCATCTGGTGACATAACAGTGAGTACAACGGGAAGACTCCCACCCTTGAAGCCGGGTAAAATTCTGGTGTATAGAAAAATATCGTATAGTGCAAGGGAATCGTCTACTCTGAAACGGAATTTCTGGCGACTTTCACACTCATAACTACAGGAAACAAGAGTTAAAAGGGAGACCAACAGCAATAAACTATTTTTGATTTTCATTGCCCCTTTTTGAAGATTTATTCTGCCTGTTCCTGTTGTGTTGTTTAGGCTTGGTCATCTCATCGAATCTTGAGATGCTGCCTTCACCAACCGCACTTTTAAACTCAGGTGATTTTTCATTGGAAGGATTCAGGTTTGCAACCTTGATACCTTTTTTGTTAAGCTTTATAATTTCTTTTACTCTCTCAGAATTAAGAGAAAACATGTTAGCCATACTGTTTTGCTCGTATGAGAACCACATTATACCCTTAAGTATGTCTGTTTTAACCAGATAAACAAAACCATCCTCTGTCTCGAGCGGAGCTTTTACAAAAGGCATATTGGAATGTGCATCTATATATACCGCTGCCTCATAGTTTATACAACATTTTAGCTTACTACATTGACCTGCAAGCTTTTGCGGATTTAATGAAAGATCCTGACTTCTGGCAGCTTGTGTGGTAATAGACTGAAAATCCGACATATATCTGGCACAACATAACTCCTGCCCGCATACACCTATTCCACCAATGAGTCCTGCCTCTTGCCTGGCACCAATCTGACGCATCTCTATGCGAATTCTAAACTCATCTGCAAAAAGTTTTATCAACTGTCTGAAATCTACCCTTTCATCGGCAATGTAGTAAAATATGGCTTTTGTACCGTCGCCCTGAAATTCAACATCTCCTATCTTCATGTTCAGATTAAGCGAGGCTGCAATTTGCCTTGACCGGATCATTGTTTTGTGTTCCCTGGCAATTGCCTCCTGCCACCTCTCTATATCCAGAGTCTTGGCTTTGCGGTATATCTTTTTAAACTCGCAGGTTTTAATGTCTACACTGTTTCTTTTGAGTTGTGCAAGAATTACCGGCCCACAGAGTGTAATCATCCCAACATCATGACCATTTATTGCCTCAACAGTTACAATATCGCCCACTGCAAGAGTTTGTCCCGATGTGTTCCTATAAAAGGATTTGCGTGTATTTTTGAACCTGACTTCGAAAAGATCTTTGGTATGCTCTTCCGGTACACCCTCCAACCAATCGAAAACACTTAGTTTGCAACACCCACACTTAAAGCCCACTTTCAGTTCGCCTTCATTTGTTCTCTCAGTAGAACAACCACGAGAACAGTCAAATATAATATTTTCTTTATCCATAATTTTTACAAAGATAGAAAAAAGCGATTACTAAGATCTGAGAAAATATATTTTGAATTTACATTTCTATCTATATCAGCAAGCGCTACGTTTATTGCGTCATACCCCTTGGAATAAAAAGTGGGTTTAATACGTTTTGCCCACTGCATTATAATCTTTCTTTGGGAGTCCGGTGTATTGGAAACCTCCTTTACTCCAAGGCTCTCCATATAGACTCGCCTGATAAACTCAAGGGTATACTGGCAAAATTGTTTTTGCTTTTCCCTTCCTGAAGCGGCAATCTCCTCCCATACAGAGATTACACTCACCATGTCCTTTTCCATACATCCTTCCATTAGTCTTAAAAGAAGCCCTTGATTGGCACTGATATCGATTGAATCTTTTACAAGCGCCCTTGCCGTGCTTATACTTCCTCCCGATATCTTTGCCCAGACACAACCATCTTCGGCAGAGATTGAAAACTCCAGCGCAAGTTTGTTGCCCAGCTCTTTAATGTCCAGCGGGGGCACTCTGATAATCTGACACCTTGAGAGGATTGTAGGGATTATCTTTTCCGGAGCTTGAGTTATAAAAAAAATGTAGGTACCTGCAGGCGGTTCCTCAATAAGTTTTAACAATTTATTGGCAGCCTCCTGATTCATCCTTTCAGGAAGCCAGACAATCATATATTTGTCGCCTCCTTCGAATGAGCGGAGACTGAGTTTTTTTAATATCAGATTAGCCTCGTTTACACCAATCAGCCCCAGCTTGTTTTCCACACCTATTTTATCATACCAATCCTGTTCGGTTACGTATGGATCCTCAATCACTGAAGTTCTCCACATATCTATAAAGTGGTCGCTTACCGGTTTTTTGTCGGATGTTATCTTCTTTGTATTGTTAACGGGAAATGCGAAATGAAGATCGGGGTGAATAAGCTTCTGAAACTTATTGCAGGTCGGACAGCTCCCGCAGGAGTCATGCTCATCCTTATTGGGGCAAGAGTTGTATTGTGCAAATGCAATAGCAAGTGGCAAAGCTCCGTATCCTTGGTCTTCACAGAATAACATTGCGTGACTGACCCTCCCGTCCACGGACAGGTTGACAAGTTGAGACTTAAGCTTTTGCTGACCAACTATTGAGGCAAATTTCATACTCTCTATTTTAGCCAAAGATAACCATTTCGCAGTTTTTACAATCAAACCCGAGGCGATATTTCTTTCCGTTATTCTCGAGAAAGAGACGAAATACCCGCATCTGCCAATTCCGGAATGTATCCGTTCAGGTTAAGGTGCCGATGTCTATGTTTTTTGCCGGTGCCAATAGTTCTAATTCCCGCTGAGCATCCATAATGTCTATGCAAATTTAATAAAAAAGCAAAACACAATATAAAATTATGTCTATATTTGTTTTTATAATCAAAAAATCAATCAATTAGTATGAAAAAACTATTATTATTAGTGGCAACATTTGCTCTAACAATAGCTTCAAATGCTCAAATGCCACAGACACTGCCGTTGGACCCAAAGGTCAGAACCGGTAAATTGGATAACGGACTTACCTATTTCGTTGCGAAGAATTCCGAGCCTAAAGGTCAGGCTGAGTTTTATATTGCACAAAAAGTTGGATCTATACTTGAAGAGGAGAATCAGAGGGGTCTTGCTCACTTTCTTGAGCATATGGCTTTCAATGGTTCCAAAAATTTCCCCGGAAACGGAATTATCTCTTACCTGGAAACAATAGGCGTTAAATTCGGAGTAAATTTAAATGCATATACTGCTATTGACCAGACAGTATACAATATTTCAAAAGTTCCGGTTAAAAGACAAGGAATTATAGACTCCTGTCTGCTTATCCTCTATGACTGGTCTTGTGCCATCAGTCTTAAAGATGAAGACATTGAGGAGGAGAGAGGTGTTATAAGGGAAGAACTTCGTACAAGGAACAATGCTCAAATGAGAATGCTTGAAACTATCTTGCCGGAGATTATGCCTGACAGTAAATATGCATACAGACTTCCTGCAGGGCTTGTAAAGGTAATAGACAGTTTTACTCCCGATGAGCTAAGAGCCTATTATCACAAGTGGTATCGTCCCGACTTACAAGGCATTATTGTTGTGGGAGACATCGATCCCGCTGCTGTAGAAAACCAGATCAAATCTCTTTTCAATTCTATTCCATTGAAAAAAGATGCAGCTGAAAGGACAGAATTCCCTGTTCCTGACACCAAGGAGGCATTGATCTCTGTTGCAAGCGACCCTGAAGCAACAGCAACAGAGGTCTCTTTGATGTTCAAGCAGGATGTGCTCCCTAAAGAGCTGAGACCAACAGTTGCCTCGCTTGTTGTAGATTATATGAATAACATGATCGTAAGCATGTTAAATTCAAGATTGCAGGAGATTTTCCAAAAAGCGAACGCACCTTTCGTCAGAGCATCTGCTTCGTATGGCGACTTCATTGTCTCAAATACCAAGTCTGTTTTTGACATCTCTGCAAATGCCCGGGAAGGAGAACATGACAAAGCGCTCAGAGCAATTGTCAATGAATCTGAAAAAGTAAGACAATTTGGTTTTACTGCGTCTGAATATGAGAGAGCAAGAGCTAATTACACCAGTAGCATGGATAAGATATACAAGGAGAAGGAAAAACAAGATAACTCATTCTATGTAAACCAGATTCTTAACCACTTCCTTACAGGCAATGCAATGCCCGGCATTGAAATGGAGTATACAATGATGCAACAAATTGCACCATCTATTACCATTGATCAGGTTAACGAATATGCCAAATCTCTGCCAAAGCAAGAAAATATTGCTATATTGGTAATGATGCCTAAAAAAGATGGTTTGACTATTCCTTCAAAAGATGAAGTTCTGTCGATCTATAAAAATGCGCTTAAAGACAGCGTAGAGGCCTATAAAGAGACAATTTCCAACGAGCCTCTTGTTCCTGTAACTCCGAAACCGGGTAAGGTTTTGAAGGAGACTAATGAGCCTATTAGCGGAGCAACTGTATGGAATCTTTCCAATGGTGCGACCGTGGTTATCAAAAAGACCGACTTCAAAGAAGATGAGATTGCCTTTTCTGCTCAAAGTCGCGGAGGATATTCTCTCTTTGACAAATCTGACCTGATAAGCACCAAAATAATAGGTAATGTCGTTTCACTCGGTGGTTTAGGAAACTATAGTGTCACTGATCTTCAAAAAGTTCTTGCAGGTAAAAATGTTAATCTCATGCGGTTGGTAAATACCGCCAGTGAGGGTTTGTCGGGGTCGTCCTCTCCAAAAGATATTGAAACATTTATGCAGCTTGTTTACCTTAGCTTCACTGCTTTGAGACAGGACAATGATGCTTATCAGTCATTCGTGAGCAGGGCAAAAACACAACTGCAAAATATGGATGCCGATCCTAATACTGCATTATCAGATACTCTTCAGAATGCATTGTTTAACAACAATCCGTATATTAAGAGAATGACCGTAGACATGTTGGAAAAAGCAGACTATACCCGGGCATTGGAATTGGCAAGAACCAGATTTGCAAATGCGGCCGATTTTACATTTGTTTTCGTTGGAAACGTAGATCCGGCAACTCTCAAACCACTTGTGGAAACTTACATAGCTTCACTTCCTGCAAACAAAGGCAAGAAAGAGGATTGGAAAAACCTTGGTATGTTACCGGTAAAAGGAGAGGTCGTTAAACATTTTGACAGAGAGATGCAGGCTCCTAAAGCATCTGTTTATACCATTTACACCGGAAAAGCTGCCTATACTGTAGAGAATATTATTATGGCAGATATGATGAAACAGGTGTTCGACCTTGTATTTACAAAAACTATCCGGGAAGAGGAGGGTGGCACATATGGTGTTGGTGTTAATATGTCTGTGAATTACTACCCGGAAGACTATTTTACATTCCTGTTTGGCTTTGATACAGACGTCGCTTTAAAAGAGAAACTTCTGAAAAGGGCACATCTGGAGATAAACAATGTTATCGAAAAAGGTATAAATGAAGCTGATTTTGCAAAGATCGTAGAGTATATGCAAAAGAATTATACTCAAAATCTAAGGGAGAACAAATACTGGCGCTCTGTTTTAAGCAACAGGTACCTGTTAGGTAAGGACTTTCACACTACTTATGAAGCATCTCTTAAGTCTATGACTCCTGCCAAGCTGCAAAACTTTATAAAAGAAACTATTGGCCAAGGCAATCAGCTCGAAGTAATAATGAGCGGCAAGGCTGTAGAAAAGAAATAATACTGATTATTAAGAATGGTTGAAACTTCAATTATAGAGATTGGTAATATTCTGGTATCATCCGCAATACTAACAGAAAAATTTGCGTGTGACTATCCTAAGTGTCACGGAGCCTGTTGTATTATTGGAGATAGCGGTGCACCATTATCTGAAAGTGAGTGCAGCCTTCTTAAAGACGAATTAAAAAAAATATCCTATTGTCTGAGACCGGAAGGGATCCGTTCCATTGAGAAGCAGGGTCCCTCTGTCACAGATATCGACGGCGACCTTGTAACCCCTCTGATAGAGGGGGAAGAGTGCGCCTATACACTTTTTGACAAAGATAATAACTGTTTCTGTGCCATAGAGGTTGCTCATAAAGCCGGTAAAAGTACTTTGAAAAAGCCTATCTCGTGTTGGTTATATCCAATAAGAGTATCAAAATTGTCCAACGGAATGGTTGCCCTAAACCTTCACGAATGGCATATCTGTCTCGATGCTTTTGTAAAGGGCAAAAAAGAGGGGATTCCTGTATACCGGTTTTTACGGGAACCTCTTGTCTTTGCCTTTGGTGAAGAGTTTTACAATCAGCTGGAGGATTGCTCACACCAATCTGTTCCCTACGTATCTGGCCAGGTTTTTTAAGTCACGTTTATAGGTAGAGTCTTTTAGCACCGAGAGAGAATCTTCTGCCTTTTTACAGTACACTGTCATGGTTTTTTGGGCTAGTGCCACACCGGAATATTTATCTATCAACCTAGTAGCTTCAACCACCAACTTGTCGTCATCCGTAAGTGTTTCCCGCAATATTTTTAACATTTTGTTTTTCTCCTCCTCTGTGGCGGAGTTGAGTGCGCAAATGAGCGGAAGGGTTATTTTCTTCTCCTTAATATCTCCCCCTGTCGGCTTTCCTGTATTGAGATTGGGCATATAATCAAAAATATCGTCCCTTATCTGGAAAGCAATTCCGAGATTGGAAGCATAATTCTCCATACTATCCAGGATAACCTTGTCTTTCTCCACAGAGTATACTGCGCTCTTGATGGCAGCTACAAAAAGACTGGCGGTTTTACTGTAAATTATGTAGTAGTAATCCTCTTCTGTCGTGTCTAAACTGCTTGCTTTCTGCATTTGAAAAAGCTCGCCCTCCGAGAGATCTTTTACAGTTTTTGTAAAAAATCCTAAAATTGTCAGGTTCTGATTCTTTACCAAAAGAGAGAACGCCTTTGCCAGCCAAAAATCACCAGTAAGTATAGATGCAGCAGGACTGTATGCAGTTTGCACTGTAGGAGCTCCTCTTCGCTGGGGTGCATTGTCTGCAACATCGTCGTGAAGTAAAGTTGCTGTGTGTAGCATTTCTGAAACAACAGCGCAGGAGATGGAAAGGTCATTTATCTCCCCGCAAGCCTTTGCAGAAAGAATACTCAAAAGAGGCCTTATCTGTTTTCCCTTATTATCCAACAGATATGAGTTTATGGTGCCTAGCAGACTACAATTGCTATCCAGATTCTTTTTCATAAGCCTCTGGAAACTTTGCCACTCGCGATTGATGTCGCTTTTTATATCATTAATATCCATATTTAGGTTTTAGTATCGATTATACTGGATGAACAGTATACGCAAATACGCTTACCCATTAATTAATCTAAAATTAAAACAGAAATGCTACTGATAGCTGAAATCCTCGAAGAGTTGCATCTTTATAGGTTTCTGACTCATCCCAAGTAGCGCCAGCAGATCGAAGTTTGCCGAGGCCCCAGTTATATTTTCCCATAACCTGCAATTTCCATAAGTCTATTCCTGCACCAAGTCCAATTCCATAATCGAACCTGTTGATATCGTCCCACGGTTGATCTTCTAACCTCGCCCCCTTTTGAATTGCATATGAAACATACGGACTTGCTACTATAAATGGCCTGAAAACCAGCATATCAACCCCAAATTCAAAGTTTAAGGGCAGAGTAATATAGTCTAATTTGATTGATTTGTCCAAATCTGAGTTTTTTTCAGTGGTTTCCACTGTGGAATAAAGCAACTCCGGCTGGATAGTCAGTCCAACAGCAGGAACTTTGAATTGTAATGCAATACCAAGCTGATATCCAACCTGATTCTTCCATGTTTCATCTACATTGGAAGAAATATTTGCCATACTGGTAAAATTCAGCCCTCCTTTGATTCCGAATCTTGTTTGCGAAAAAGCAGAGGTACTAATCAATAGTATCCCTACAAAAAGTACAGACAACTTTTTCATAATCAATTAAATTAGTGCGTTAATCTTAGCGACTATCGCTGTTTTTGTTGTAGACCCGACTATTTTGTCTTTAATTTCACCGTTCTTAAAGAAGAGGATTGTCGGAATATTGCGAATTCCAAATTTAACTGGTACATCAGAACTAGAATCAACGTCACACTTAGCAATTAAAGCCTTTCCATCATACTCTACGGCCAATTCGTCCACAATCGGTGAAATCATTCTGCAAGGACCGCACCAAGGTGCCCAGAAATCTACAAGTACAGGTTTGTCTGATTTGATAACTATTTCGTTGAAGTTTGAATCGTTTACTGCTATAGCCATAATTAATTTTAATTTTGTATTGATTTTGGCTACTAAGGTAAAACCATTTTTTTAAAAAACCTATATAACGCATACATATTTGCGTCCGCTGTAATTCTCAGATTGCAGATTCCGCTTCCCATGTAAATACCCGGAGACCCTGTTTCAAGGCGTCATCGTTCAAAGCCTTGAGCTCTTCAATCAAAGCGGGAATTTTCTCCTCTTCCGTAATGGCCAGCGTAACCATATTTGTCGATGGCCATGCGTGAGAAGAGTAGTGAGGATCTCCTTTTTTACTTCCTCTGCCATGGACATTGTCCCATTTTGTAAAACCTCGTATGCTGCATTTGTCCAAAATCTCAAGCACATTGGCACTGTGCGCCTGGTCATATATTATCATTACTGCTTTCATTATTTATTTGTGTTTTTTGCATATAATTTTGCGTGAACTTTCCTCTTCTTCTTGATATCACCCATGTGGAAAGTGGTATAAATTGTAGGTATTACAATCAGGGTCAAAATTGTAGAAATTGTCAGACCACCGATAATTGCTATACCCATTGGCTGCCATATTTCAGATCCTTCGCCGATACCCATCGCCATAGGAAGCATACCGAGTATTGTTGCCACAGTCGTCATCAATACCGGTCTCAGACGGGATTTACCGCCATTGATTACCGCCTTTCTGACAGAAGCACCCCTCTCTTTATTAAGGTTGATGTAGTCTATAAGGACAATACCGTTCTTAACAACAATACCGACAAGCATTACGGCTCCAATCAGAGCTATAAGGCTAAGAGATGTTCCTGTTAGCCAAAGTGCAAGGAATACCCCTGTAAAGGCAAACGGAAGAGAGAACATAATTATAAACGGATCCCTGAACGATTCGAATTGGGCTGCCATAACAATGTATACAAGCAGAACTACAAGCAACAGCAAGGTGTATATACTTCCGAAAGACTCCTGCTGATCTTCAACCGAACCGGCAGTCTCCACACTAATAAGTGGTGGAAGTTTGATTTTTGACGTCTCGGCATTAACATCATTTGCGACATCTCCAAGAGCACGTTTATAGATCAAACCAGTAACTTTAATTACACGCTCTCTGTCTAAGTGCTCAATTGAAGGTGGTGAGAAATTCTCAATTACATCTCCCACTTCTGACAACCTTACACCTTTTCCCTGAGTGTTGTAGATCATTATCTCCTTGATGTCGTCAATTTCTGTTCTGTTCTCCAATGAATTCTTAACCACAATGTCGTACTCCTCGCCATCTTCTCTGAACTCCGTATTAATGAATCCGTTGATTCTGTTTTTTACAACAGTGGCGGCACCAGTCATTGTGAGACCATTCATTGCCAGCTTCTCTCTGTCAAAGACAACCTGCAACTGAGGTGTATAGTCATCCCTGCTCAGCTTAATGTCCCTGAGGCCCTCTGTCTTTCTCATTATGTCTGCTACCTGATTGGCAACATTTGCGGCATCATCCATATTATAACCCAAGACATCCATCTCTAAAGAAGTTCCTCCGGAGCCCATACTACTGTTTGAGCCACCAGGTGTTACTTCATAACGATACAATTCAGGAATTGCCGCTAAATCCTTTCTTATCTCATCGGAAATTTCAAAAATATCCCTCTCCCTCTTAGTAGATTTTGAAAGTCGCAAAGTGTAGGTAATCAGGTGAGTTCCTGAGTTTCGCATAGACATGAAGATATTGGAACCATCGGACTGCCCCAATGATGCCTGGTATATTTCAATTTCCGGATATTTTTTCTTCCACAATTTATAAAGATGGTCGTTTAATTCTCTGGACTCCTCTACCCTCGTTCCAACCGGAAGCTCTACTGTTACAGCAATCTGAGCGTTATCCGAAGATGGGAAAAAGTCGGTTCCAACCTTTCCAAGCAGTAAAAGGCTTGCCAAAAACAGTGTAAAGGCGCTGCTAAGAACTATTGCTCTGTTTCTCAGAGCCCAGGTAAGAAAAGATGCATATCCTCTGTCCAGTGCATCCAATCCACTTTCTATAGGTCCATAAAGGAGTTTAAAGGTTTTGGATTTTTCTGTCTCCTTGGTCATCATTCTTGATGCCAACATAGGGGTAAGACTCAGAGCCACAACAGCAGATACAGATATAATGATGGTAACCATCCATCCGAGTTGTTTAAACATTATACCGGCCAGACCTGTAATCATGGTAAGAGGAAAGAACACTGCAATAATTGTTAAAGTAGAGGCTATGATGGCAACCGCAACTTCATTGGTAGCATAGATTGCCGCATCTTTCGGCTTACTGCCTCGCTCTATGTGCGTCGTTATATTCTCCAGCACCACTATGGCATCATCCACCACCATCCCGATCGCAATTGAAAGGGAACTCAATGATATAATATTAAGGGTATTACCCGTAATCATCAGGTATATGAATGCCGCTATCAACGAAATAGGAATGGTAAGAATAATTATGAATGTTGCTCTGAAGCGGCCCAGGAAAAGAAGTACCACAAACATTACAAAAATACCGGCAAGAATAACTGTTTCGCTTAGAGATCCGATACTGTCCTTAATAAAATCCGATGTATCGAGAACTACCTCCAGTTCGACACCGGGAGGCAGGGTAGACTTGATTTTAGGAATTTCTTTGTTTATTTTGTTTGCAATGTCTACAACATTGGCTCCGGATTGTTTCTGAACAATAATACTGGCTCCTCTCACGCCATTAGTATAAACCTCTGTGGCTCTTTCCTTAAGTGTATCTTTTACTGTTGCAACATCCTTTACATATATATTTTTGCCCTGGTAGCTGCCGATAATCAAATCGTTGATCTGGTTGCTCTCCTTTATCTCACCGTCAATTCTCACTGAATATGTATTCGAACCTACATCTATGTTACCTGCCGGCACATTACTGTTTCCGGTAGCCAACAGAGCAGAGATCTGTTCGCCTGTAATTCCGTAAGCCTCCATCTTCTTTGGATCTGTTAAAACCTGTATCTCTCTCTCAGGAGCTCCGGATATCGACGTAGACGCAACTCCGTTAACCCTGTTGATAGGGTTTGCAACTTTCTCATCAAGGATTTTGTACAACCCCTGAATATTACTGGTAGAGGTTGCAGATATGAACATTACCGGCATCATATCCGAACTGAATTTGAACACTACAGGACTCTCTGCATCGTCAGGCAGGTAGCTCTTCTGCATATCTATGACCGACCGGATGTCATTGACAGCCTCATCCATGTTGGTCCCGTACTCAAACTCGATAGTTATCAGGGAAACATTATCCTTTGATGTGGATGTAATCTTCTTCAGATCAGAAACCGTGCTCAGCGCTGTTTCCAACTTCTTGGTCACGTTTGTCTCAATATCCGCTGCACTCGCTCCGGAATAAGTTGTCATGACAGTCGCCATATTCAACTCAATATCCGGATAGAGGTCAACCGACAGTTTTGTATATGAGAATAGTCCCAGGACTACAATTGCGACAAACAATAGGGACGTAGTTACTGGGTTTTTTACTGCACTTTCGTATATTTTCATAAATTCTTTCTTTTATAATGACAGGTCTGCACCTGAATCGGCAATTTTAACTTTAGACAGGTCTGAAAGCCTTGACTGACCGGCAACTACAACCTTCTGACCAGCTTCCACTCCACTCATAATCTCATATATTGAGCCTACTTTATTGCCCAGCTGAACCTTTGTATAGTTAACGATATCACCGTTAAGCACATATACATATCTGTCATTTGTTCCTGTCTGTTTGATTACTGCCTTGTCCGGCACCACAACCCTTTCTTTTGTCCCGAAATTGACTGTTGCTCTGGCAAACATGCCGGGACGTATTTCAGAATTAGCATTTGCAATGCTCACCTGAGCCTGGAAAGTACGGGTAGAAGGATCGATCGTCGGGTATATCAGACTCACTTTTCCCTGGTATATCTTACCTTCGTAAACATCGAGCTTTATCTGCACCGGTGTGCCTATTTTTACCTGAGGGAAGTACTCTTCAGAAATATTAATAAGGATTTTTACAGGTTGAATTTGCATAACCACAAGAATCGGCATTCCAGTTGCAAGATCTCCGTTGTCAAAATTACGCTGGGTTACAACACCACTTATCGGTGATAACAGCTTTGTGTTTTCTGCAAGATTTTTTATGCTTTGCTCGGCAACATCTACCTGTGTCTTCATCTGATCATACTGCTGTGCCGCTACCCCGCCTGCTTTATAGAGTGCTTCAATACGGGAAAGATCTAGTTTAAGGTTCTCAAGCTGGCTCCTTGCCTGTGAGTAGTTTACGCTCTCCATCTGAACCAGAAGTTGTCCTTTCTGAACTCTGCTTCCTACCTCTACATATATTTTCTCAATTCTCTGAGCTGCAGCACTTGAAATATTGTTTTTTACGAATGGCTCAATATTACCGGTAAACTCCACCTTCTGATCTACCATTTGTTTGTTTACCTCTACAACTTTTACTGACACCGCCTTAGAGCCTGCATCGGAATTATCCTTTTGTTTATTGGAAGAACACGAGCCTAAGAGTAAAACACCTAAGGCAAATAGGAATGTAATTTTTTTCATATTGTTTACTGATTATTATTTACTAATATTTTCTACACCCAAAACCTTCTCCAGCTCATTTTTGGCTTTAAGAAAATCGTAAAGTGTCTGGTTTAAATTTAGTTGAGACTGTGTAAGAGCAACCTCTGTGTCATTAAGCTCCAGGACTGTTCCTACACCGGTGTTATATCTTACCTTTGCTATCTCATATCCTTTTTTTGCCTGTTTTACGGCTTCTTTATCCGATTCCAGCTGAATCTTGGCTCTCTCCATCTCATTTACCGAGTTTTGTGCTGTAAGCGAAAGATTCTCCTTCAAAAGATCCCTTTGGAACTCCACCTGCCGTATGCCTACTTTTGTCTGTTTCTCTTTTAGCGAAACTGAGAATTTGTTAAAGATTGGTATATGTAGTTGCAGACCAACTGCAAGTGAGTTAGGCCATATACTGCCCAAAGAGAAGGTCTCACTTTGTTTCTGGATAGTATGAGTTGCAAAACCTTCAAGCGATGGTAACCTTTGGGAACGGACTATCTCAAAATTTTTGTTCAGTTTCTCAAGTTGAATATTCATGCTTTTTAAGCTACTGTTCATTTCAAAATTGAATCCAAGATTTTTCTGATAATTGTTTATCTCATTTTCAAATTCAGCAAAGTTCCCCTCTACCTCCAGGGGGGTATTCATATTTATCGAAAGTAAGAAACTGTTTAAATTTGTCGAAACAATGTTATATATAATTAAAAATCAGTTGGTTAATTGAATTTATATTCGTATCTTTATGATTATCAAAGGCATAAAGAATACATGAAAGATTATCCA
>JBAYMP010000025.1:0-32483 GCA_041663505.1 Bacteroidales bacterium
AAATAAAACCTTATTTTTGTTTACCGGACTATTCTTTTGAAGAAGAAAGTTACGAAACCATTTCAAGTTTTAAGTCCAATTAATAGGGGTCTGGTACAATAGGTAGTGCAAAATTTACAATTTATTGTCCAACTGCCTTTGGAAGAATGTTAATAATAGAAACTTCAAGATTATGAAAAAGAAATGTTTTATACTTTAATGAACCATGATAATGATAGCGATATATTTCAAGTATGGTTTAAAACTTTTACAGAGGATATAATTTGCATTTTTACACTCGATAATGTTCAAGAAATTACAGAGCAAGATGTAACAAAATTTTTAAAAGATAAAGATTAACATGAAAAAATACGATTTAAAATATATAGCTCTTGCTATATCCTTATTTTCAATTATCTGTGTTTTCCTGCCATGGGTAACAACAACTTTAGATCATTCCAGTATTAAATTTGACATGGGAATTGAATTTCCAAAAATTCATGAAACTGGTATATCTTGGCCAGAAGGTGTAACGGCTCTTTTTGTATGTTTTTTTGGAAGTGTATTAACATTCAAAGAGAACAAGTACTCATATATTTCTGGAATAGTGAATGTTATATTAGGAATAATGGTAGGTATCGACATTTCTTCTGTTAATGAAAAAATTTCAGGTGTATTAGGCTCTTCATCCGTAGCTGGATATGGTCTTGTATTATTTTTATTGGGTCAATTAGGTTTTATATTTATATCATATAATTTCACTACTGTCCGACAAAAATAATGTATAAATAAATCTAAGGCAACCAATTAAATAACTGAATATGAAAGCAAGTAAATTTTATTATAAAGATAAAGTTGAACTATTATCAGCTTTGGAAAATGGAAAGGATACTAGAGATACCTCAACAAAAGAAGAACAAGATTCAATCGAAGCATTCTTTGAAGAATCAAAGGAAATGGATTACAACACTTTTTTAACACAATACAATGAAAAGTATGGAAATATCATTAAACAATATAGAGAAACTCAAAAGATGAAGACAATGAAAGTACTCTATTCTGCACTAAATCCATATGGGGATGATTGGGAAATGATAATGAAAACAATTAAAGTACTTTATGGAGTTGCAATTTTATATATTATAACTGTCGTAATAGGTGTAATCGCTGGTATTGTATATTTTGTCGGATAGTTTAAAGTAAAAATAATTATTATGGAAGAAATTAATGTAATTTTAGTAATAGCGGCAATCATTCAGCTTGTAACCCTAGTCGTATTCTTTGTAATGGCATCAAATGTTTCTGCTATAAAAAATGAATTAAAAAAAGAATTCTCCTCTACTGATTACATAGAACAGTCAAACGAAGAGAAATATGTAGGCAATAAAGCAAAAGCAAAAGAGTGGTTGCTAAGAGCAGAGTACAACCTGCAAAAACGGTTTGAAAAAATAAAATATATCTCTTCACCATGGGAGAAAGAAGAAAGAGAAAAGATAATTATCAGACAAATGGAAATAGTAAAGAATCTACTGAAAGAGTTGGAATAAAAAAAAACTAAATTTGCAATGAAAACCAATCTTTCCATATCCGCAGTAGTCATTTCATCTCTTCTGTTGATAGTTACCGTTAGCTGTAAGAAAGAACCCCTCAAGGTTATTCCTACCCTTAGCACCACAGCAGCAACTAATATTACATCCACAACGGCTACAAGTGGTGGAACAATCACAAATGATGGTGGAGCCCCAGTAACATCCCATGGGGTATGTTGGAGTACAAATCAATATCCTACAATAGATAGTGATAAAACTTCAGATGCTTCAGGAGTAGGTAGCTTTATAAGCTCTATTACTGGATTAACACCGGGAGGTATATATTATGTTCGTGCTTATGCAACTAATAGTGTTGGAACAGCATACGGAAATGAAATAAGTTTTACTACAGTAAAAAAGTTTGAGATAATTGACATTAAATTAAGCTCATCTAAAATAATAATTGGACAACGTGTTATTTTGAATGCAGTATTATCAGATTCCACTGGGAATATTTACTACGAATGGAAACTTTTTTATAATGGACTCCAAGTAGGTACTGCATTTTCTGGTTTGGATTTTAAAAAAGTAAAAACTAATCCATCAAAAACAGGAGAATATACGGTTCAGCTTACAATAACAAGGGGAGAGTATGATAGAAGCACATTTGAGAAGAAATTCATTTCAAATGATTCCAACTTCCAGTATGGGGTATGGGGAGATAACGAAGAAACAATAAAAACAGCGGAATCAGACAATGGTTATGAACTACATTCTGGCCTTATTGGTATACCCACAGTTACTAATAGGGATGGGGTAAAGACTACTTTGACTTATGAAAAAAGCACTAATACTCATTTCACATATTACTTTAATAATGGTAAACTATATGCTGGAGCATATACTAAGACTTGGTGGTATGTGGATGAGCATACGGATCTGCGATCAGCTCTTTATTTATATTATACTGAAAGAGGAAATCTAAATAAGATATTAAACACAACTCTGCCAGAAGGCAAAATATGGCATACCCCAGATAATAGTACTCAAATAGCATACTGGGATCAAAACGATATAACCAGAAGTGAGGCACTCATTTGGCGCTATTTAGAATTTAAAGCCGAAGGTACAACTTCTGTTGGGAGAGGATCTATATATCTTTATTGGTCTTATTCCTCTACTATTTTATTTGGATATATTTTAGAATCACCTAATTAAATATTACATTAATCCTATTAATCAATAATGTTTTTTAATTTGTAAATTTACGGAGAAATAGGTAACGGGGTACCAATCTGGGAATAAAGGGTGGATGGGGATTCACATACAAAGGGGAAAATTATTTTGTAGATCATCACTGGTGATAGTGTAATTTACGGATTGTAGTTTTTTTTGTTTTAAATTGAACAAAATAAATTTCACAAATATTTTGAGATGAGCTATTTATATTCAATATTCTAAAAAAGAGGTTATGATCGATATAGCAAGATTAAATCAACAATTTGAACAAAAGTTCGGTTCATGTGTAATGGCAAGTTATGCAATTGTAGCTAATTACTTTGATAACAATGTAAATATTACTGATGTCTTTGATGAGTATTGCAATATTTTCAAAATACCTTTTGAAACCAGCACTCAGTCGGAACAGTATTGTGGTGAACACTTAAATGAATATTGCCAAAACATTAAGAACTGGCGCGGCTATGAAATGACAAATTGTTTACATAATAATTCAACGAATCATTTATTTATACATAATAGGAGTTTGTTTACTGCTCAGATTTATTCTCTCGAAAAATTGACATCTTCCCAATATTCGGATCTAGTTAATTTATTGAAAAATAACGAGGCGTTAGCAAATGTGTTGACCAGAGATATAGAAATTATTGATAATCATTCTCGAACACTGTGCGTAGATCAAAATAGCAAACTAGTTATACATGATTCAAGCTCAATTGCAAATCCAAAAATCAGAAAAGATGTTAATTTTGCTTATGATGATATTTTGGAATGTATAGTTTATAAAAAAAATTAAATGCGGCTCGGAGTAACTCATATATTCGCGAATATTTTAATTACTCTTATTAATCTGAGGCAACAACAAGCTAAAGAGAAATAATGATTTTTTAGGTAAATAGCTATATAACTATATTTTACAGACAGATATATAATGAAGTACCCTGTTCTATTTTGGGGAGGGGGAGGGGTAGAAAAGCTTTTAACCTATTGATAATCAATACCTGTAACAATATTATTACATGACATTAGTATCTCCCTGATGTATGAACCCGGGACTAATTGCAGAGATTATCTGTCCGGGAATAGATATTTTATGTTTACTTAGGCTCTCCGAATGAGAGCTTTTTTTAATGAGTTTATTAATATGTGGGGAATATGTGGGGAATATGACCAAATATTAGGTAAAACAAAAAAGCTAAATATCTTTTTTACAGATATTTAGCTTTTTTGTTTGCGGTCTGGACGGGACTCGAACCCGCGACCCCATGCGTGACAGGCATGTATTCTAACCAACTGAACTACCAAACCTTTTTCCTTTTTAGGAGCAACAAAGATAGGGATGATTTTAATATTATCAAAATTTTTGCTGTGTTTACTACTGTTTTTTTGAGAAAAAGGAGAAGTGGACATTGCCATATTTTTTTTCTTTTAAGAAGAGCGGATTTGAATAAAAACTAAAAGCTGCAGGATGCTCGAAAACCAGTATTCCTCCGTCTTTAAGAATAGGACTGGAGAGAATTTTTTCGGGGATATTTCCGAAACCTGCAATATCATAAGGGGGGTCTGCGAACACAATATCGTATTGATAGTTGCAAATGCCCAGAAAATCGAAAACATTGTGCCTTACAACTTGGATCTCTTTAATCAAACTGAATTTTGCAGCTGTGTTTTTGATGAATGATGAATGCAAAGGATTCATCTCCACAGCTGTAATTGAACTGCATCCTCTGGAAGCAAATTCAAAGGAGATACTGCCTGTACCGGAAAATAGATCCAGTACGGAAATTTCCGAGAAGTCGAATTGGTTTGCAAGTGTGTTAAAAAGCCCCTCCTTTGCAAAATCTGTTGTTGGTCTTGCCTTGTAGTTTACAGGGGGAGATATTGGCTTCCCTCTCAGATCTCCGCCGATTATTCTCATAAATATTAAAGATCGAAGGTTAAACAGGAATATTTAAGCTCATTATCGGGAGAACCCAATGGAATATCGGCATTTCTGAAATATTTAACCTTTGAAAAGTATTTTGAAATATCCGTTATTTCAAAATCTTTAAGATTGCCGCTGACAAATACAGTAGTGAGTTCAGGATTGAACTGAACCTGTTTCAGAGTCAAAAACAAAAAGTAGAGAGCAGTATTAAATTGCATTGCAGGGAAAGAGTTGCAAAAAACCAGCCTCGGACCTTCGGATGCAACAATATGTACTTGACCCTTTTGATAATGGATGCAAATCTTGTTGTAGTCCTTGAAGTTTGATATCTGAGATATCATCGGGTAAATTGATGGGAAAATCTTGAATTCTGGTTGTGCCTCTTTTATGAAATTGAGAAATGTGCTATTAGTGGCAAACAGGATAACTATCTGTTCATTAGTAACTTCGGCAATGTCGATTTCATCCAGTTCGTCCAGTTTATAAAGTTTACTCAGATGATGCAGTGCTTCTTCCGGTTTGTAAAGTTGTTTGGGAATAAGGGTGTATTTACAGGTATCGTAAATAATATTTACTGCTCTGAATTTTGAGGATAGCAGTGGAAATGAGTTAATAAGCTGGCGGGTGTTTTTTAAAAAAAGATCGTAATGCCCATTCTCGCAGGAGAAGTCTGACTGATACAGAAAATGCAATTTGTTAACGTAATCATTAACGACAGAAAAAGAAAATCCATTCGAGTCAGACTGAATGGATAATCTATATTCTTTTGTCTTTTCCAGCTCCAGCTGCTTATTGACAATAATCGGCATAATTACAACGTTGCTTTTTGCAAAAGTATAATAAATATTTAGACCCCGCAATATATTTTCCTATTTTTGTACCAATTATTTCGCTATGACAGATTATTTAAAAAAAGAACTTATTGAGAAACTATGTACAATTATATCTTCCAGCAGGAAGATTTTAATAGTCACTCATACAAATCCGGATGGAGACGCTATGGGATCAGTGACAGCTATGATGCACTTTCTCCTATCTAAAAACAAGGAATCTCTTATAACGATTCCAAATAATTATCCGGAATACCTAAGTTTCCTTGATCCGGATAAAAGTATAGTTATCTATAAAAATGACAATGCTACTGTTGATGAATATCTATTGGACTGTGATCTCATTATTGCGCTTGATTTTAACCAGTTAAAAAGAGTTGACGAGCTTGAGAAGGGTATCAGGGAATCGAAGGCAAAAAAAATACTTATTGACCACCACCCCTCTCCTGAGGATGCTCCGTTTGACCTTGTAATCTCTACAACCGAGATCTCTTCTACCTGCGAACTTCTATACTGGCTTTTAATCTCAATTGAAAACTGGATAAATTCCGGGCAACCGGCAAACTTAACCTCTGCTACCGCAGATTCGCTTTATGTAGGTTTGATGACAGATACAAACAATTTTTCGAATTCCGTGCTCAGCAGCACCTTCAGGATGGCTTCCGGCCTTCTCTCGCTTGGAGTGGACAAAGAGAAGTTGCAACATTATGTTTTTGGGGGGTTTACCGAGTCCAGGATGCGCCTTTTGGGTTATTTGCTTCAAAAAAAAATGGTGATTCTTTGGGAATACGGGGCGGGTTACATTATCCTTACAAAAGAAGAACAGAGAGAATTTGAATTCAATGAAGGTGATTCAGAGGGATTTGTAAATATGCCGCTAAATATCAGAGGTGTAACTATTTCTGCTCTTTTTACTGAGAGCGAAGAGAGTATAAGAGTCTCCCTGCGCTCGATTGACGATTTCTCGGTCAATAGGCTGGCAAGGAGATTTTTCAATGGAGGAGGACACGAAAGAGCTGCCGGAGGCAAACTTTTTATTTCTATTGACAAGGTGCCCGAATATTTTAAAATGAGTCTGAAAAAGAGCATTAAATTATGAGATACTTTAAATTAGTGATATTTATAGCTCTCCTCTCTTGTTGCACAAAAGAGGACCGACAGGTGCAAATTGCCCAGCAGATAAAGGATATTGATACTTATGTACAAAATGCGGTAACTGCCGGAAAAAGAATTGTTGTAAACAGAGGATCCACCAGATTGGTAATAAGCGAGGGGAGCGGTGACTCTCTAATGGTTGGAGATTCTATTTTTTTTGACTTTGCAGGATATATTTTTCAATCGGGATTGGGTAGTATGTTTGATACAAATGTTGATTCAATTGCAGAGGCTGCCGGAATAAATATTTACAACAGAGGGTTTGATTACGGAAAGGGTGTTGTGGGAAAGGGTATGCTCATCAATGGTTTGGATCGCGGTTTGCTGGGCGTAAAGAGTGGAGAACATTCCTATATAGTTTTTCCCACAGACCTTGGTTTTAATAATAAAGATATCGGTTTGGTTCCAAAAATGTCTCCTCTTATTTATGAGGTTTGGATAAAGGAGATAAAAAAGAATTAAATTTTACTAATTTTGTACGATTTTTGTAACATAGTCGAGAAAAGTATATTTGATGAATAAATTATTAAGATTCTGCCCGCTGTTTTTAATCTCATTGGTTGTTCTGGTCTCTTGTGCCAAAGAGGAGACTGAGAATTCGGATTCGATAGAAAAAAGGATTTTGGATGCGCATATTAAAGTTGTTTATGATAACAGTATTCAGCCTACATCTTCCGGCCTTTATATTATTAAAGAAGTAGAAGGCACCGGCGCACCTGTAACAGCAAACAGCGGAATATTCGTAAGATACTCTACATTGGATCTTAAACACAACTATTTATCCACCACTTACGATAATCTGGCGAAAACCTTAGGGGGCTATTCAGATACCACTTACTACGGACCTAGGCTTTTTGTGATGGGAAACTATTCAATGATCCGGGGTCTTGAGGAGGGTTTACTTAATATGAAAGAGGGTTCAAAGACAAGGCTGATTGTTCCTTCATGGCTCTCTGATTATAACTATTCAGGAAGTACAAAATTGAATAGTTCTACAACTATATATGATATTGAAATTCTGAAGATTGTCGATGATGTAAGCCAGTTTCAAATTGATTCTCTGGAAGCATACAGTGCAAAATATTACGGAGACGTAGACTCGTTAAGTAATGGCTATTACTTCAAGTCGCTTAGTGAAGGAATAGGAGATACTCTTGCTGTCGGTGACGTTATCTCTTACTGGTATGTGGGCAAATTATTGGATGGCTTTGTATTCGACACAAATATCGAGGATACTGCAAGAAAATATAAAATTTACGATGCTTCCAAAAGTTATGTAGCATTGGAGCAGACACTTCAGGATCCTGATAACAATGATGGAACTGTTATCAACGGTATGGCTAAAACATTACTGAATATGAAACACGGAGGAAAGGCTGTCACTTTCTTCCATTCCGGCTGGGGGTACGGAAGTACTCAGATGGCCTTTGGTATTTACCAACCTCTCTTTTTCTATGTTGAGGTTGTGACAGATAATGACGACGATACGGACTAAAAACACCTTTTGCCAATAACTTTGGCAAAGTCTAGTCAACAACAAAGTGGAAGTGAGGCCCGAATCTTTCAAATGCTGCTCTGTCAAGAGTTTCACGATGATCGGGATGGGCTACGCTGATTATCAGTTTTGCTCTCTCCTGAAGAGATTTTCCATAAAGGTTAACGGCTCCGTGCTCTGTGACAAACCAGTGGATGTGGTTACGGGTGGTTACCACACCTGCTCCGGGACTAAGTACCGGAGCGATTTTGCTGACTCCTTTGTTTGTTACCGATGGCATTGCAATAATTGCCTTACCGCCCTGAGATAGGGAAGCACCGTAAATAAAATCAATCTGACCGCCTACACCAGAATAAAATGTCGTACCTATTGAATCTGCACAGACTTGTCCGGTTATATCTATCTGGAGTGCAGAGTTGATTGCAGTAACCTTAGGGTTTTTTGCAATGATGAAAGGGTCGTTTGTGTATCCGACATCCATCATCAAAACCATAGGGTTATCGTCAATAAAATCGTAGCAGGTTTGTGAACCCATAAGGAAAGTGGATATCATTTTACCTTTGTCTATAACTTTATTTGCACCGTTAATTACTCCCTTCTCTACTAATGAAAGAACTCCGTCTGCAAACATCTCGGTGTGGATACCCAGGTTTTTGTGATTACCCAACTGAGCAAGAACAGCATTCGGAATTGCACCTATACCCATCTGGAGGCAGGCTCCGTCTTCTATAAGATCTGCACAATTTTTACCAATTGCTGCCTCTATTTCTGTTGGTTCGGTAAAGTGAGCAGGTTCCAGGAGTGAATCGGCCTCTACAAAATAGTCTATCATACTAAGAGGAATTATTGCATCACCCCATGCTCTCGGTACATTCTTGTTTACAACGGCTATAACATTATCTGCACACTCAATCGCAGCCAATGTCGCATCTACAGATGTTCCCAACGAGACAAAGCCGTGTTTGTCCGGAGTGGAAACCTGGATCATAGCAACATTACAAGGGAGGACGCCACTTCTGTATAACCTTTGTGTCTCACTCAAAAAAACAGGAATGTAATCCGAATAACCGGCTTGCACACTTTTGCGGACATTGCCTCCCACAAAAAATGCCTGGTGAAAAAATATCCCTTCATATTTTGCATCTGTGTATGGGGCTGCACCCTCTGTGTGAAGATGGTGAATACGGACATCCCTTAACTCACCGGCATCGCCTCTGCGAACAAGAGCATCTATTAAAATTTGGGGGGCACTGGCTACGCTGCTAAAGTGAATATGGTCTCCGGATTTTACAACCTTAACCGCATCATCGGCGCTGATAAATTTTAAATTAGTGTGCATGATAAATTGTTAATATTTAGTAATTTTTTAAATAAATCCCTATCCGAAAATGATCGGCAAATGTATGAAATTTTTCTATCTTTGCACAATATTATGGCCTGTAGATGACTATTGTTACTATAACAAGTGATTGGAGTAAGGGTGATTACTATTTAGGTGCTCTAAAGGGCAAATTGATATCGGCTTCCAAAGATATTGAGTTGATTGAGATAACAAATTCCATTCCTACTTTTGATGTCCTTCAAGAGATCTTCATACTAAAAAACTGCTACAACTATTTCCCAAAAGGGACTATTCACCTGTTATGTGTAATGAGCGAACCCACTCCCGATTCTCCCATGATTGTAGTCTATGCCGGTAATCATTACTTTGTGGGGGTAAATGACGGAAGATTTTCGTTACTGTTCGATTCGTTGCCTTCAATAGCATTTGCAATTGAATTTGATGGTAACTACTCGAACTTCTCTTCTCTCGATCTTTTTGTGAGAGGTGTAGAATCCGTTATCAACAATAGTTTTCAGGTAAATACATTTGCGACAGATATTAAAAAGGAGATCGCTCCCAAGATTGTTTACAATGAAAACTCGATCACCGGACGGGTAGTCTATATTGACTCTTTTGGCAATGCGGTCACAAATATCGAAAAGGGACTTTTTGACAAGCTTCACCAAGGGAGAGACTTTACAATCTTTGTCCAAGGTCCCTATACTAAAATAAGCGGGATATCACACAGCTACTCTCAACACTCCCAGGGAGAGATCCTCGCTCTTTTTAATTCGTTGGGTTTGCTGGAATTAGCGGTTAATCAAGGAAATATTGCCACGCTTGAAAACTTGAGTATGGCTTCGGAAATAAGAATAAAATTTAACAATGGGTAGAGAAAAAGAGATTAAAGCCTTTGTGAGGCTTTTGGATATTATGGATGAGCTCCGCGAAAAATGTCCCTGGGACAGGGAGCAGACAATGGAATCACTAAGGAGTCTTACAATTGAGGAGACATACGAGTTAAGTGATTCAATAATGGATGGCGACGATTTTAACATTAGCAAAGAGCTTGGCGACATTTTGTTACACATAGTCTTTTACGCGAAGATCGGCTCCGAGAAAGGTACATTTAATATAACAGATGTTATGGAGCGGATTTCAGATAAGTTGGTATACCGTCATCCTCACGTCTTTGCTACTACTCAGGTGAACGGGACCAGGGATGTTATTGAAAACTGGGAGAGCCTTAAGAGCAAAGAGAAGCATGGAAACAAATCTCTTTTGTCCGGAGTTCCAAAATCATTGCCTGCTTTGGTAAAAGCGTATAGAATTCAAGATAAGGCAAGGGCTGTCGGTTTCGACTGGGAAGAGAGGGAACAGGTTTGGGACAAGGTAAAAGAGGAGATTTCGGAATTCGAAAGTGAGATGAAAAATGAAACCTTCGACGGTGAGAAGGTCAAGGAGACAATTGCAAGTAAAAGAGCGGAGGAGGAGTTCGGTGATCTGCTGTTTTCTTTGATTAATGCTGCCAGACTCTATAAAATTAATCCGGACACAGCTTTAGAAATGACAAACCGTAAATTTATAAGAAGGTTTAACCACTTGGAAAAGAGAACTATCAAACAGGGAATATCTCTTAAGGAGATGACTCTGGAGCAGATGGACAAGTACTGGGAAGAGGCAAAAACATTGGAAAAAGGGAGTTAGTAAAAAATGGAGAATTGGCTTGTAAGAAGTGAATTACTTCTTGGAAAAGAGGTTATGGAGCTGCTCATATCCAAAAGAGTTGCTATTGTTGGTTTAGGGGGGGTGGGTGCCTATGCTGCAGAGATGCTCGCGCGGGCAGGAGTCGGCAGCATGGTTATTTTAGATTCCGATATAATAAACCTTTCCAACAAAAATCGTCAGTTACTGGCTCTGGACAGTACAATAGGGATGGCAAAGACAGATGTAATGGCAAAAAGGTTGAAGGATATTAACCCCCGTATTGAGCTGAAAATCCTTAATGAATTTTTAAATGAAAATAATGTCTCAAATCTTCTCTCCGGGAGACCGTTGGACTATATTGTGGATGCAATAGATACCCTCTCTCCAAAAGTCTCCCTTATAAAATATGCTCTCTCTTCTCAAATCCCTATTGTGAGCTCTATGGGAGCAGGAGCAAAGCTGGATGCCACAAAAATCAAAATAGCCGATATCTCAAAATCTTTTAACTGTCCGCTTGCCTATATATTGAGAAAAAGACTAAGAAAAGAGGGTGTCAAGAATGGGTTTAAGGTTGTGTTTTCAGAAGAACTTCCAGATGGAGATGCAATAATTGCTGTCGAAGAACAGAACAAGAAGTCTATTGTCGGTACAATCTCTTATCTTCCTGCCGTTTTTGGATCGATTTGTGCCCAGGTCGTGATACAGCATTTTGTGAGTTAGCTGCTTTAAAAGTAAAAAAAATCACTACATTTGCAAAATCTAAACTCACAAACTGTTTATAAATGCAAGCAGATCTAAGAGAGGTAAAGACCCCTCACGACATAAAAAAATTCATAAGGTTCTCTCACAAGTTATATAAAGGTAACAAACAGTATGTTCCGGCTCTGGATTTTGAAGAGTTCAACACCCTTACCAAAAGTCCCTCTCTGGAATATTGCAAAATAAAGATGTGGCTTGCATATTCAAAAGACAATAAGATTGTTGGAAGGATTGCGGGAATTTTGAACCCTGGTGCAAATGAGTTTCACGGTTGCAAGAGGGTGAGGTTCGGGTGGTTCGATTTTATTAACGATGTCGATGTGGCTGGTGCTCTTCTGGATAAAGTTATTCAGTGGGGAAAAGAGGAGGGAATGGCTGAGATTCACGGACCTCTGGGTTACAACACCTGGAACCGTCAGGGAATGCTCGTTAAAGGCTTCGAAAATACACCTCCTTCTAATTGTCTCTATAACTACTCCTACTATCCTGAGATTATGGACAAACTCGGATACAAAAAACAGATGGACTGGTTGCAGATAAAGCTTTACGCCAATGTGGGAGTGCCGGATAAGCTTAGAAAAATTAACGAATTACTTCTTGAAAAGCACAATCTTAAAATCCTTGACTTAAAAGAAGTAAAAGATATCGACTCTTTGGTAGATAGATTTTTTAAGAGCTATAATCAAAGTTTCAGGAATATTGACAACTTCTCTCCTATAACACCAAATGAAGTTAAGGCTATAGGAAAAAATTATTTTCCGAAGCTTAGGCCTGAGCTTACAAACATATTGCTCGATGATAAGGAGAATATTGCGGCATTCGGAATTTGCTTCCCAAGTCTTTCCGAAGCGTTAAAAAAGGCAAAAGGAAAGCTTTTTCCATTCGGATGGTATCACATTATGAGGGGGGTCCGGAAATATGATACTATCGATTTGATGATGCTTGGTGCAGCTCCCGAGTGGCAGAACAAGGGAATATCTTCTATTATTCACACTCATCTGGCAACCATTTTTAAGGAGCGTGATATTAAATTTGCGATCTCAAATCCACAAGCCGAAAATAATCTGATCCACAAGGTTTGGGACAGGTATGAAAACTTTCCCTATATGACAAGACGCTGCTATATAAAGAATATTTAATTAAAAGTTATTATGAAAATCGGAGACCTCTGTACATTGGTTGACGGGATGGTAATTTGCGGAGAGTCCAGGATTAAGGAAAGTGTTGAATTTGCATTTGCCTCAGATCTGATGAGTGATGTTCTTACATTAAAGGTCAATAACTTTATCCTTATAACAGGTTTGGCCAATGTTCAGTCTATAAGAACAGCAGAGATGTCGGATGCACCCTATATACTTATATGCAGAAATAAGGAGGTAACTCAGGAGATGAAAGAGCTTGCAGAAGAGAGCCGTATTCTTATAATCAGAAGTCCTTTCACACTTTTTAAGTGTTCCGGCATTCTCTATTCTGCAGGACTAAAACCTGTTTATTAGTATGCATCTGGAGTATAATGTGGAGGGTGGGGATTTTACCCAGGCAGGTTATGCCTCTTCGCAGATAAAGAAAACTCTTAAACAACTGAATGTAGATGCAACGGTTATTAAGAGGGTTGTTGTGGCCCTCTATGAGGCGGAGGTGAATATTGTCGCTCACGCATACAGGGGTATTATCTTTGCAGATATAAGCAGGAGCGGTATAAAGCTAAAGTTGGTGGACGAGGGGCCTGGTATTGAAGATGTAGATAGGGCTATGACAAGAGGTTACTCTACAGCTTCAAAGGAGGTAAGAGAGATGGGTTTTGGTGCAGGAATGGGGCTCCCGAACATTAGTGATAATGCAGATAACTTTTCAATAGAGACGGTTATTGGAAAAGGAACCACACTAAATATTGAGATAAAATTTTAACTGACTGATAGGATGGGCCAGGCAACATACAACAGAGCATTGGAGATAATGAGCAATATCTGCATAGGGTGTTCTCATTGTATGAAAGTATGCCCAACCGAGGCGCTGAGAGTATCCGGAGGCAAGGCCCGGATTCACGTTGACTGGTGCATAGATTGCGGTGAATGTTACAGGGTCTGCCCCAACAGGGCCATCAGAGTCATGGATGATGACTTCAGGCAGATATTCAATTACAAATACAGAGTGTTGCTTGTTCCATCAGTTTTCTTTGCCCAGTTTCATAAAAATGTTCCTAAAGAGAGTATTTACGCGATTATTGGAGAGTTGGGTTTTACTGAGGTGTGCGCAGTTGAACAGAGCGTAGATTCTCTTATAGATGAGGAGAATGCGTGGGTTAAAAGGTCAAATAAACCTGCAATTTCTTCATTTTGCCCATCGGTGGTCCGTCTTATTCAGGTTAGATTCCCGTCACTCGTGGACCATATTATGCAACTTCTGCCGCCAATTGAGATAACTGCTCAATATTATAAGAAAAAGTTTGCCAGGAATGGAATTCCGGATAGCGACCTGGGAATATTCTATCTGACTCCTTGTATTGGAAAAATAGCTTCGGTCAAATCACCTGTTGGAGGGTATATCTCTCCCATTAACGGAGTTATAAATATGGATTTTTTCTATAATAAAGTTTATCTGGCTTATAAACAGAAACTTCCTATTACAAAAACGATAGAAATAAATAGTGAGCTCTCTTCAAAAGGTGTCCTTTTCCCTACAACCGGAGGCGAGTCATGTCATATTGAGGGTAGAACATTGGCAATAGATGGTATGGCCAATGTTATCGATTTTCTTGAAATGTTGGAAAACGAAAAGATTGAAGATGTAGATTTTTTGGAACTTAGAGCTTGTGATGAATCCTGTGCCGGTGGAATTTTATCGCATAGAAACAGATTCCTGATAGCCGACAGTATGCGGAATTATGCGAAGGGAATTCCGGATAAACATAAACTTATAGAGGATTACAAAAGAGACTGCTCTGCTGTGATACATATGGATAAAATTGAACCACGCTCGATGGTTAAATACGATAGGGACATTGAAGTGGCTTTAAAGAAAATGGAGGGTGCCAGAGAATTGCGCAGACTCTTTCCGGGAATCGATTGCGGTGCCTGCGGAGCTCCAAGTTGTGAGGCACTTGCAGATGATATTGTTAAGGGTCAGGCAGATATCAGCTCCTGTATCTTCCTGAGGACACTTTATGAAAAGAGGGGTGAGATATCGTTGGAAGAGGCCATAGCTATTATGGAAGGCATCTGGGGCAAGGACCGTTTTGTAAAGAAAATCTAATTATTACCTGATATTATGTTAGTCAAAGAGGTTGCCGAAAAATTGAATTTGAAGTTATTTTCTGCTCCACAAGGGCTGGAAAGAGAGGTCAAGGGCGGCTATGTATCTGATCTTCTCTCGGATGTTATGGGCCATGCAAAAGAGGGCCAGGTATGGATCACCCTCCAGACCCACAAAAACATTATGGCAGTCGCTACGTTAAAAGACCTTGCTGCTGTTATTCTTGTTAAAGGATTTGAACCGGAGGCCGATACTTTAGAAGCATCCGTCTCTGAGGGAATTCCGGTATTGGGTAGTAACCTGGAGGCTTTTGAACTTTCGGGAGAACTATTCAATATGTTAAAATGATTAAAGCCGACCTTCACATACACACCGTACTATCTCCTTGCGGCGATACCGAAATGACTCCGGCCTTTATTATAAAAAGGGCCAAGGAGTGTGGTTTGGGTATTGTCGGTATTACAGACCATAATTCTACTCTGCAGTGTCTGGAAACCAAACGGATAGGTGAAAGAGAAGGGGTGTTTGTCCTATGTGGAGCAGAGATTACCACAAAAGAGGAGGTACATGTTCTTGCATTTGTAGAGGATGAGGAAAAACTGAAAAAATTACAAAGCTATCTCTGCGAACATCTGCCAAAGATACCCAATAATGTAGATTTTTTCGGATATCAGCTTGTTGTTAACGAAAATGAGGAGGTTCTGGAGGAGGAGAGATATCTACTGATAAACGCAATCAACCAGACAATCGAACAGGTGGAGCAGTTTGTACACTCTCTCGGAGGTATATTTATTCCGGCACATATAGACAAACGGCAGAATTCGCTTCTGAGTCAGCTGGGGTTTTTCCCGCCGGGATTACAAGTTGATGCCATTGAGATTTCCGGAAAAACAGATTTGAAAGAGTTCATTTCGCAAAACAACTACCTGAAGAGGTTTAACTTTATAAAATCTTCCGATGCACATATCCGGGAAGATTTCGGAGGCACCTATTCAGAATTTAATATTGAAACTCCTTCATTTTCTGCAATCAAAGAGGCTCTGAATTCTAAAATTATAAAAGCATGAACGATCTCTCAATGCATATACTGGATATTTTTCAGAACTCTCTGAGTGCCGGTGCAAAATTGATTAAACTTACAATAATTGAGGATATTCTTGGAGACAGGCTGATAATTACTGTAGAGGATAATGGAAAAGGGATGTCTGAGGAGGAGGTCTCGAAGTTAAGCGACCCCTTTTTTACTTCAAGAACAACCCGCAAGGTTGGACTCGGTATCCCACTTTTAAAACAATCGGCCCGGCAGAGCGGGGGGGAGATTAAGGTAGAATCTGAACCCGGAAAGGGGACTATGGTCTATGCCGGCTTTCAGTACAGCAATATTGACAGACCTCCTTTGGGTAATGTGGCGAATGCCTTTATGCTGATGGTATCTTCAAACCCGGATGTGGAGTTTGTGCTGAGGTATGAAGTTAACGGATCGGATTATGTTTTTGATACTGTTAAGGTAAAGGAAGCCCTTGAGGGTTTACCACTTAATGATGCTTCAATAATCCGCACACTCACGGAGATGATTAATGAAAATATTAAAGACTTAAAGCAATGATAAAAAAACATTTGGTGGTTCTTTCCGGAGCGGGTGTCAGTGCCGACAGTGGCGTTGAAACTTTCAGAGACTCCAACGGGCTTTGGGCAAAACACAGGGTGGAAGATGTCTGTACACCTGAAGCACTCGAGAGAAACCCTGAACTTGTGTTGGAATTTTACAACGAGCGCAGAAGACAACTTTCGAATATTGAACCTAATGCAGGACATTTGGCAATAGCAGAGCTTGAAGATTATTATGATGTAGATGTTATTACTCAAAATGTTGATAATCTGCACGAAAGAGGAGGAAGCACAAGAGTATTGCACCTTCACGGAGAACTCCTTAAATGCAGAAGTATGAAGGATCCCTCATATATCAAAGAGATTACAGGAGATATGCACGTTGGCGATCTTTGTCCGAGGGGGGGGCAACTGAGACCCCATATTGTCTTTTTTGGTGAACCTGTACCGGAGATTGAAAGGGCTGTAGAGATCATCTCAACTGCAGAGATTGTCGTTGTTGTAGGAACATCACTTGCAGTTTATCCTGCTGCCTCTTTGATATACAGTGCACCTGCAAATGCCGATATATATGTTGTGGATCCATCTGCTGTAGAGGTAAATAGCAGAAAGGTAAACTATATAAGAGAGCGATCGGTTACTGGGTTACCCAAACTGTTTAATAGCCTTATCCCTAACAGATAGATTACAAATGTTAATAAAATGCTTAATTATTTTTTTGTAAATCCTTCAAAATTCCATATTTTTATCGAAAATTCGAATAATTTAAAACCAAATAACTAATTATTTATGAATAAAATCAAATCACTTGACGATTTGCGCAAGATGAAAGAGAATCTGGAACACGGAATGAATATCCGTGAAAAGAGCAATTCGCCGGAGTCTTTGGTTCAGATCCGTGTAGCAATGGCAACCTGTGGCATAGCTTCAGGTGCCAGAGCGGTTATGAACACTCTCATCGAGAAGATAGAGAAAGACAACATCCCTGCTGTTGTTACACAGGGAGGATGTATGGGTTATTGTTATGCTGAGCCTACGGTAGAGGTCAGAATACCCGGCAAAGATCCGGTTGTATTTGGCTATGTAGACTCAAGAGTTGCTGTAGAAATCATTGAGAAGTACATCGTAAAAGGGGAGCTTCTGGATGGTATCATTCCTGTCAATTACCAGACTATTAATGATAAAAAATAGGAAGTATGGCACAGTTCAAAATGCATTTGTTGGTTTGTGGAGGTACCGGTTGCCGAGCCTCACAAAGTGAAAAGATAGCGGAAAACCTTGTTTGGGAAATAAAAAATCTTGGGTTGGAAAATGACGCCCAGGTAGTTGTTACCGGCTGTTTCGGTTTTTGCGAAAAAGGTCCCATAGTTAAGATTATTCCGGATAATACATTCTATACTCAGGTTAAACCTGAAGATTGTGCGGAAATTGTAAGCGAACACATTCTAAAGGGTCGTAAGGTGACCAGGCTTCTGTACGAAGACCCGAAGACTCAAAAACATATTGAGGACTCAAAACATATGGGCTTCTATCAGAAGCAGATCCGTATTGCTCTTAGAAACTGCGGATTTATAGATCCTGAAAATATAGATGAATATATAGCTCGTGACGGCTATGCTGCTTTAGGTAAAGTTTTGACTGAGATGACCCCTCAGGAGGCAATCGACCTTATGAAAAAATCCGGACTAAGGGGTCGTGGCGGCGGAGGATTTCCTACCGGTCTCAAATGGGAGATTGCATCTAAAAACAAAGCAGATCAGAAATATGTTGTTTGTAATGCAGATGAGGGAGACCCCGGTGCATTCATGGACCGTTCAATTCTGGAAGGGGACCCTCATTCAGTAATTGAAGCGATGGCAATTTGCGGCTATTGTATTGGTGCTACAAAAGGGATTGTCTACATCAGGGCTGAATATCCTCTTGCCATTAAACGTCTTAAGGTTGCAGCCAGACAAGCCAGAGCCTATGGTTTGTTGGGAGAAAATATTTTGGGTGCACCATTTTCGTTCGATATTGAATTGAGATACGGAGCCGGTGCTTTTGTCTGCGGAGAGGAGACAGCTTTGATCCACTCAATGGAGGGGCTCAGAGGTGAGCCTACAGTTAAACCTCCTTTCCCTGCCGAGAGGGGTTACCTTGGAAAACCTACAAACGTAAACAATGTTGAAACCTTTGCCAATGTACCTGTAATATTTCTTAAGGGTGCAGAGTGGTTCTCAAGTATCGGCACAGAAAAATCCAAGGGTACAAAGGTGTTTGCATTAGCCGGGAAAATCAATAATGTAGGGCTGATAGAGGTTCCTATGGGTACAACCCTCCGGGAGGTTATTTTCGAAATTGGCGGAGGAATAAAGGATGGCAAGAAGTTTAAGGCTGTTCAGACTGGCGGACCTTCCGGTGGGTGTCTTACCGAAAAACACCTTGACACTCCTATCGATTTTGACAATCTTATCGCTGCAGGCTCTATGATGGGTTCTGGGGGTATGATAGTAATGGACGAGGATGACTGTATGGTATCGGTTGCCAAGTTCTATCTCGATTTTATTGTCGGGGAGTCCTGCGGTAAATGTGCCCCTTGCCGTATAGGTAACAAGAGGCTGCACGAAACACTTGAGATGATATGCAATGGAAAAGGGACTGAGGATGATATAGAGTATCTTAAAAACTTAAGCAAAGTTATAAAAGATACAGCTCTGTGCGGTTTGGGCCAGACCTCTCCGAATCCGGTTCTCTCTACTATTGAACATTTTCACGACGAATACCTTGCTCACGTAAGAGAGAGAATATGTCCGGCAGGAAGATGTAAAGCTTTAAAACTATACACAATTCTTCCTGATAAATGTACCGGCTGTACTGCTTGTACAAGAAGCTGCCCTGTAGGTGCAATTACCGGTGATAAACGTCAGCCGCACGTAATTGACACTGATAAATGTATCAGATGTGGGGCTTGTTACGACAAGTGTAAGTTCTCAGCAATTCATGTTCAATAATCTATTCTTTATGGAAAAAATAAAAATTACTATAGATAACAAAGAGGTGGAGGTTAGTAAAGGTGCTACCATCTACCAGGCAGCAAAGGATAATGGAATAGATATCCCTACTCTTTGCTATATGAACTTAGAGCACCTGAGCATAGAAAACCGCCCCGGAGGATGCAGAATTTGCGTTGTTGAAGTTGCGGGACGCAAGAATCTTGCACCCTCATGTTCTACTCAGTGTGCAGACGGAATGGTTGTCCATACTCATAGCATGAGGGCATTGAATGCAAGAAAGACTGTACTCGAACTGATTTTATCGGACCACCCTAAAGATTGTCTGGTTTGCCCGTCTTCGGGAAGGTGTGATCTTCAGGCACTTGCTATAAGAATGGGCATCAGAGAGATTCATGCTGTAGAAAATGCAGAGATGTCTACATACAGAAAGGACTGTTCGCCTGCTCTTAACAGAGATATGAATAAGTGTGTTATGTGCCGCAGGTGCGAAACTGTTTGTAATGATGTTCAGACAGTTGGTGCACTGAGTGCTGTTAATCGTGGTTTTATGTCGGTAGTTGCTCCGGCTTTTGAACAGGACTTGATTGACTCACCTTGTACATTCTGCGGACAATGTGTTGCAGTTTGCCCCACAGGTGCGTTGACCGCATTCGATGATACACCTAAGGTTATCCGCGCCATTGCAAATCCAAACAAAACAGTTCTGGTACAAACTGCACCTGCTGTCCGTGTTGCTTTGGGAGAGGAGTTTGGTCTTCCGGCAGGTTCGATTGTTACGGGTAAGATGGTTGCTGCACTTCGCCGTTTAGGTTTCGATAAGGTATTCGATACAGATTTTGCTGCCGACCTTACAATTATGGAAGAGGGAACAGAGCTGCTTGACAGGTTGACCAAATACCTGGGAGGTGATAAGAGTGTGAAACTTCCTATACTTACATCGTGTTGTCCCGCCTGGGTCAACTTCTTCGAGAATAACTACCAGGATATGCTGGATGTTCCGTCTACTGCACGCTCTCCTCAGCAGATGTTCGGAGCAATTGCCAAAAACTATTACGCAGAAAAGATAGGCGTTAAGAGGGAAGATCTTGTTGTCGTATCTGTAATGCCTTGCCTTGCCAAAAAATATGAGTGTCAGAGAGAGGAATTTGCTACAAACGGAAACCCCGATGTAGATTACTCAATCTCTACCCGTCAGTTGGCAAGTCTTATACAGTTTGGCAATATCGATTTTGATTCTCTTCCTGAAGAGGATTTCGATCAGCCTCTCGGAGAATCGACAGGTGCTTCTGTAATATTCGGAGCAACTGGTGGTGTTATTGAGGCTGCTGTACGTACTGCCTATGAGTTGTACACCGGCAAGAAACTTGCTAAAATTGATTTTAAAGAACTTCGTGGTTTGGATGGAATAAGGATGGCTACAATCGATTTCAACGGAACTCCTATTAATATTGGAATTGCTCATACGCTTGGAAATGCCCGTAAATTACTGGACGGAATCCGTGCAGGAATGTACAATTTCCACGCAATTGAGATTATGGCTTGTCCGGGAGGATGCATTGGTGGTGCGGGACAACCTCTTCACCATGGCGACTCAAACATTATTAAAGCTCGTATGGAAGCGATTTATAGAGAAGATGCGGGAAAACCAATTCGTAAATCTCATGAAAATCCTTATATAATAAAACTTTATGAGGAATTTCTGGGACACCCTTTGAGCGAAAAATCGCATCATCTTCTGCACACTAAATATTTCGAAAAAAATAAAAATTAATTCATAATGAGCACATTTAAATTACAGGATTGTCATAAAAAAGCAATAGAGGATATTTGTAACTCATATAACAACGACCCGGGTGAGTTAATTAAAATTCTTCACAGAACTCAGACAGAGTTCGGATATCTTCCAGAAGATGTTCAACGGGAGGTTGCCGGTCATTTGAATCTGTCTGTTGCCAAGGTTTATGGAGTTGTCACCTTTTACTCCTTCTTCACAATGACCCCAAAAGGAAAGCACGCAATCTCCGTTTGTATGGGAACTGCCTGCTATGTTCGTGGAGCAGAAAAGGTACTTGATGAACTTAAGGAGGAGCTGAATATCAAAGTAGGGGGAGTTACACAGGATGGAAAGTTCTCTTTGGATTGCCTCCGTTGTGTTGGCGCATGCGGTCTAGCTCCGGTAATGCTTATTGGAGACAAAGTGTATGGCAGACTGGAACCTTCTCAGATAAAAGAAATCTTAGACAGCTACGAATAATATAGGGCGGAAAATTTATTTTTCCACCCTCTTTTTGTTTCTGCTTGTTTCTGCCGGGACGTTTTCGTCGTAGTATGGAATGTTAGTTTCAGCCTTGGTTTTCCGTCACCCTTTGGTCTCCTTGAGTCTTTTCAGGTCCAGAATTTTCACCCTCTTCCGGTCAATTTCTATAAGCCCTTCGTCAACCATTTCGCCTAAGGCTCTGGCAAGGGAGGGCCTGGTAACTCCGAAGAATTTTGAAAGTTCTGTCTGGTTCTTGTCAACAGAAAATACGTTTGACTTCGAATCAGGATTGCGATACATGTATATGTCCAGAAAATAGTATGCGAGTTTTCCTTTTATTGTCTTGATTGTCAGCATCTGCAACTTGTTGGACAGGAGCTGCATCAGGTTGGAGTTGTACTGGATGAATTTTTCAAGGAAGTTTGCGTCCTTCTGAAACAGTTTCAGGAGATCTTCTTTCGGGATCAAGATAATTTCGCATTTTTCCAACGCGATTACATCTACAGGAAAGATATTGGGCTCGGCAAAGATATAAGCGGGGGCAAGTGGCCTTACTGCAAGAATCTTCTCTATGCTCAGAACCCCACCGTTTTCATTTATCATCTCTGCCTGTACGGAGCCTTTTGTTAGTATGTAAAGACCCTTACACAAAGCACCCTGGCGAGCTATCACATCGCCCTTTTTGAATACTTTGGTTTTGTATTCTACACCCTCGAGGGAAGAAACCATGTCTGAATAATCCATACAATTGCTCCAGATTGGTCAAATTTAAATATAAATTTCAAGTGTAACAATTATTACACTTAAATGGTTTTGACAAGGCTAAATTTGTAATAGAAATAAACCCAATAAACTAAAAGTCATGAACAAAATGTTTTGTTTTCAGTGTCAGGAGACTGCAAAAAATAGCGGTTGTACTGTTCAAGGAGTATGCGGAAAGACAGCCGATGTCGCTAATCTGCAAGACTTGCTGGTTTTCATTTGCAAGGGTATAGCACACTTCTCAGTTCCTTTGAGATCTATGGGTGTGGAGAACCCGCAAGTGAATAAGTTCATTACCGACTCCCTTTTTATGACAATTACCAATGCCAACTTTGACAGGGAGAGATTTGTGAAAAGAGTTGGAGAGGCAATTGAACTGAGAGATGCTACAAGAGCCCTGCTTATCTCAAAGGGGGGTAAAATTGACAATATTAAATTTGACGGTGCTTTCTGGTCTTCTAAGAGAGTAGATGAGATGGAAGAGAAAGCATCACAAGTTGGTGTACTTACTACGGAAAATGAGAATATCCGTTCGTTAAGGGAGATGACAATGTATGGGCTCAAAGGAGTGGCTGCATATGCAGAACACGCCTTTAACCTTGGCCACGAAGATGCCTCGATCTATGCCTTTATGCAGAGAGCACTCGTAGATATCACAAACGATAATCTCTCTGAAGAGGAGCTTACCGGACTGGTACTTGAAACCGGTGAAAACGGAGTAAAAGTTATGGCTCTTCTGGACGGAGCCAATACCTCTGCATACGGCAACCCGGAAATTACAAAAGTGAACATTGGGGTCCGGAATAACCCTGCAATCCTTATATCCGGTCACGATCTAAAGGATATGGAAGAGCTCCTAAGACAGACAGAAGGTACCGGAGTTGATGTTTACACCCACTCTGAGATGCTTCCTGCCAATTACTATCCGGCCTTCAAGAGGTACAAACACCTTGCTGGTAACTACGGAAGTTCATGGTGGAGACAAATTCAGGATTTTGAAACATTCAATGGACCTGTACTGTTCACTACCAACTGTATAGTTCCTCCAAGAGCTACTGCAACCTATAAGAATAGAATTTATACAACAGGAGCGGCGGGCTTTAGCGGATTTAAACACATAGCCGACAGACAAGACGGCAAGCCAAAGGATTTTTCTCCGATTATAGAACATGCAAAGAAGTGTGCTCCACCTACAGAGATTGAGAAGGGAGAAATAGTCGGAGGTTTTGCTCACGCTCAGGTTTTCGCTCTTGCAGACAAAGTAGTGGATGCTGTTAAATCGGGTGCTATCCGTAAATTCTTTGTTATGGCGGGTTGTGACGGCAGAATGAAGGATAGAAGCTACTATACCGAATTTGCCCAGGCTCTGCCTAAGGACACAGTCATCCTTACTGCAGGTTGCGCAAAATACCGTTATAACAAACTCCAGCTTGGAGATATCGAAGGAATCCCACGCGTTCTGGATGCCGGCCAATGCAACGACTCATATTCTTTAGTTATTATTGCCCTAAAACTCAAAGAGATTTTCAATTTAAACAGCATTAACGACCTTCCTATCGTCTATAATATTGCCTGGTATGAGCAAAAGGCTGTAATTGTTTTACTTTCACTTCTCTCTCTCGGAGTGAAAAATATTCACCTGGGGCCTACACTTCCCGGTTTTCTCTCTCCAAACGTAGCAAATGTTTTAGTCAAAAACTTTGGTATTGCTCCCCCAATATAATTGACTACCTTTGTACTCTATTTTATAAAATATGAGCGATAATAGTTTAGTGACGAAACTCTCGGGGCTTCGCGAAAAATATGAGAGTATTTCCGAGCAGATTTCAGATCCTTCAGTTATGGGTGATATGAAGAAATACGTCTCACTTAACAAGGAGTACAAGGAACTTGAACCAATAGTTGACGCTGGTGACAAGTTCAGAAAGATGATTGAAGATCTTGAGGCTGCCAAAGACATTCTTCAGAATGAGAAGGATGAGGAGCTTCGCGAGATGGCCAAGGAGGAGATAATCTATTTAGAGGAGAAAATCCCTGTAGCAGAAGAGGAGTTGAAGTTGCTGCTTATACCTGCAGATCCGCAGGATTCCAAGAATGCAATTGTGGAGATTCGTGCCGGAACCGGTGGAGATGAGGCATCTATTTTTGCAGGAGATCTTTTCCGTATGTATTCAAAATTTGCAGAGAGAAAGGGGTGGAAACTTGAGATCAACAGTCAGAGCGAGGGGACATCCGGTGGCTTCAAAGAGCTTATTTGCAAGGTTTCGGGACAAGGAGTTTATGGAGTTCTCAAGTATGAAAGTGGTGTTCACCGGGTACAAAGGGTGCCGCAGACAGAGACTCAGGGTCGTGTTCATACATCGGCGGCTTCCATAGCAGTTTTACCGGAGGCAGATGAGTTCGATATCGAATTGAACATTAACGATATCCGCAAAGATACGTTCTGTTCGTCGGGGCCTGGAGGTCAGTCTGTGAACACAACCTATTCGGCAATCCGGTTGACTCATATACCAACCGGAATCGTGGTTCAGTGTCAGGATGAGAAATCACAACTGAAGAATTACGATAAAGCTCTGGACGAACTTAGAACTCGTCTTTATAATCTGGAGTACGAGAAATATCTCAATGAGATCTCTGCAAAGCGTAAGACAATGGTCTCTACAGGTGACCGCTCCGCCAAAATCAGAACCTACAACTATCCTCAGTCACGCGTGACCGACCATAGGATCAACTATACTATGTACAACCTTCCTGTTTTTATGGATGGAGCAATACAAGAGGTTATAGATCAGTTGCAGATCGCAGAAAATTCAGAAAGGCTTAAAGCCTCCGGTGAGTAAATATGAATTACGACGAATTATACAGCAATATTATTCGCAAAAGAAGTTTTCTTTGTATAGGGCTGGATTCCGACCCGGATCAGTTTCCTGATCATATCAAGGTTCTTGATAACTCAATTTTTGAATTCAATAAGGCAATTATTGATGCAACGGCCCAATATGTTGTTGCATATAAACCCAATCTTGCATTTTATGAGGCTGAGGGAGTTTCCGGCTGGAGACAGCTGGCTCAGACAGTTGAGTACATCAGGAAAAAGGATTCATCCATATTCATAATTGCAGACGCCAAAAGAGGAGATATAGGTAATACAGCAAAGATGTATGCTAAAGCATTCTTTGAAAAGATGGATTTTGATGCCGTGACTCTTGCTCCTTATATGGGAAAAGACTCGATTGAGCCTTTTTTACAGTACAATGGTAAGTGGTCCATAATTTTGGCATTGACCTCAAATTCATCTGCCACGGATTTTGAGATGGAACAGTTAAATTCCGGAGTACCAATGTACCGTAAGGTTATTGAGAGTTCCATAAGGTGGGGTTCCAGGGATAATATTATGTTTGTGGTTGGAGCAACTCGTCCGGAAAAGCTTGCTGAGATAAGAAAGTACTGTCCGGATCATCTCTTCTTAGTACCGGGAGTAGGGACACAAGGCGGATCTGTTGCGGAAGTTGCAAGGTATGGTATGAACAGCAGTTGTGGATTATTGGTGAATGTTTCCAGAAAAATTATTTTTGCTGGTCAAAATAAAGATTTTGCGTCTGTTGCTGGTCATAAGGCTCGTCAGATATCTCTTGAGATGTCTTCTTTTCTGAAAGTTTTGCGATAATTGTCTGACAGCCCTTTACATGTTGTCCCCGGGTAACCTGTACGTGGGAATCAATAGGAATAAACAGGTCCACTCTGGAACCAAACTTAATGAAACCGGTCTGATCTCCCTGGTTAACGAGAGCACCCTCTTTTGCATAACAGACAATTCTCCGGGCCAGAAGTCCGGCGATCTGTCTGAACAAAACCGGAGTTCCATTGTGATCCACGACAACAGAGGTATGTTCATTTTTCTCGGAAGATTTCGGATGCATAGCCACAAGATAGTCGCCTGGGTGATATTTGTAATACTTTACCACTCCACCTACTGGAAACCAGTTTACATGCACATTGAAAAGACTCATAAAGACAGATACCTGAATGCAGTCGGCTTTCAGGTACTCTCCCTCATAGGTCTCTTTGACTATTACAATTTTCCCGTCTGCGGGAGCTAATACAACGGTATCATCCTGAAAAATAGGTCTTTTGGAAGACCGGAAGAAACGCAAAACAAATATAAACAGTAGAAGACCAATCGATAAAGCTATGTAGCTGACATCGGATAACCCTTTACAGATAAAAACAATTGCCACGACAATTGAAATTATTAAAAAACTGTTGAAAATTATTCTATACCCCTCTTTATGTATGCCCATTAGATTTTATTATATGAGTGAAAACAGTTTAATATATGCTATTGTTACCGGAAATGAGATTAATGTGCCATCGAATCTGTCCAGAAGGCCACCATGACCCGGTATTAATTTACCGGAATCCTTTATGTCAAAGTTACGCTTAAATTGAGATTCAACCAAATCTCCAAAGACTCCGAACAAATTTATTATTAAAGCAATTGAGATTGTATGAATCAGACCAATATCCACCAACCTTAAAAGGTAAAGCAGAAGGGCTGCGATAATTGCGAAGAGCAATCCTCCCAAGAACCCCTCCCATGACTTCTTGGGAGAGATTGACGGAAACAGTTTATGGCCTCGCTTTTGCCCGAACTTGGTTCCAATGACATATGCACCAACATCGGATGTCCAGGTGAGGATGAACAGAGCGAGCATTAATAGTGGCTTGTATTCTCCCCGGGCATCGAATATTATTAAATTAGTGAGGGCAAACGGAAGTGCTGCATACAAAATAGCACAGATAAGAAAGGGATGTTTATTGTAAGATTCGCCGTTTTTCTCATAAAGCAGACTGATGAAAATTCCGGAAAAAGGGAAGAAAATCAGATAGAAGTATTTTATATCCATACCGTAACCCTTGTAAAGAAAAACAAACATATAGAGGAGTAATCCGGTAATGACGGAGAGAATCTGTGCGGTTTTGTAACTCTTTCCCATCCCTATCTGGAGGTATTCGGTCATCATAAGAGCAATGGACAATAGCATTACTAAAGCAAAAATGACAGGACTCGCAAGAAGAGAGCCTATCATAATTGCAAGGAAAATTGTCCCGCTTATTGTTCGTACAACAGCATTATTCATTCGGAAGCTGTTTACCTGAGCGTTTGCCAAAAATATTTTCGAGATCCTCAGAGAAAATAACCTCTTTTTCAAGCAAAAGTTCGGCCAGCTTAGAGAAGCCCTCCAAGTGTTCATTCAAGATCTTCTTAGCAGTAACATAAGACTCATCCACCAGTCTCTTTGCTTCATTATCTATAAGTTCTGCCGTTTTTTCGCTATATGGCTTACCGATTGTAAATCCGGCAGATTCTGTTGAATCGTAGAAGGATATGTTACCAACTTTCTGACTCATACCCAGGTATGAGACCATGGCGTAAGCCTGTTTTGTAATCTTCTCAAGATCGCTGAGTGCTCCGGTGGAGATCTTGCCGTTAATAATTTCCTCTGCGGCTCTGCCGCCAAGTGTTGCAGCCATCTCATCCATCATCTGTTCTGTGGTAGTTATCTGACGTTCTTCCGGTAAATACCAGGCTGCGCCGAGAGCTCTTCCCCTCGGAATTATCGTCACTTTAAAAAGAGGATTTGCATTTGGCAGTATCCAGCTCACAGTAGCGTGGCCGGCTTCGTGAAAAGCTATTGTCCTCTTCTCTTCGGGAGAGATAATCTTGCTTCTTCGCTCAAGGCCTCCTACAATCCTGTCCACAGCATCAAGAAAATCCTGCTTGTCTATAAATTCTTTATCCTTTCTGGCTGCAATCAGTGCTGCTTCGTTACATACATTTGCAATATCCGCTCCTGAAAAACCAGGAGTCTGCTTTGCCAGGAACTCAACATTGAACCCCTCAATCAGCCTTAAGTTCCTCAGGTGAACTTTAAATATCTCTATCCTTTCTCTAAGTTCGGGAAGGTCTACGTGAATCTGCCTGTCAAAACGACCGGCTCTCATAAGGGCTTTATCTAGTATGTCCGCCCGGTTTGTTGCTGCCAATATTATAACCCCGGAGTTGGAGCCGAAGCCGTCCATCTCGGTAAGAAGTTGGTTCAATGTATTTTCTCTCTCATCATTTGAAGAGAATCCGGCATTTTTGCTTCGGGATCTACCCACAGCATCTATCTCATCTATGAATACAATACACGGAGCCTTCTCCTTAGCCTGCCGGAACAGGTCTCTTACCCTGGATGCACCTACACCCACAAACATCTCTACAAAATCTGAACCGGAAATGGAGAAGAACGGTACATTGGCTTCGCCGGCCACAGCTTTGGCAAGAAGCGTCTTACCTGTACCCGGAGGGCCAACTAAAAGTGCTCCTTTAGGAATTTTACCTCCTAAATTTGTGTACTTTTTGGGATTCTTTAAGAAGTCCACTATCTCCATAACCTCGACTTTCGCCTCTTCCAAACCGGCAACATCCTTAAATGTAACCTTTGTACTTGTATCCCTGTCAAATAGTTTTGCCTGTGATTTGCCCACAGAGAATATTCCTCCTCCGCCTTGCGATCCGCCGCCCATGCTCTTGTTCATCTTTCTGAACATGAAAAACCAGAGTGCTATCAACAGCAGTGGAAAGAGCAACCACTCCATAACCTTTCCGAAATAGTTTGTCCTCTCTTCAGTTTCGATAGAAAATCTCTTATTCGCGGGAAGTTGCTGTCTTACCTCCTCAATTTGTTCTTCTGCGTTGAAGTTAGTTGAAACGACGAAATAAAATTGAGGGCCGAACTTAGGCTCCTTACCTCCAAACTGGTTCTTATATTTACTGAGGCTCTCTCTCCTGAGGTATACCTCGGCTTTATTCATATTAGTGATAAACACTATCTTCTCCACATCCCCCGCTACAGCCATCTGCTCCTTCACCTTCCACCATTCGGTTTTCACAGGTTCTCCGCCATCGTATGTACTCCACATATAAAATATGCCAGCCAACATTATGACGTATATCCATATTATGTTGAATTTCGGGGGCCAGAACTTGGAGTTTGATTTGTTATTATTTGGTAATTCCATTATTTGATATTAGTCTTGTATAAGTTACTCCTGATAAATAGTTTTTTGAGCGTCTGCCCAAAGATCCTCGAGTCTGTAGAATAGCCTGTATTCAGTCTGAAAAATATGAACGACAATATTTGTATAATCCAGAATTATCCAGAAAGCATTCTCTCTCCCCTGCATACGAACTACCTTTCTGTTACACTTATTGTACATCATCTCCTCTATATTGTCTGCAATTGCCAGTACCTGAGGTGTAGAATCTGCATTGCAAACAACAAAATAGTCAGAAATTGCAGTTCCGATTTTTTTTAAGTTCAAGGAACAGACATTATTCCCCTTTTTATCCAGCATTGCTTCTGCAATGCACTTCAACTCAACGATATCTGTATCGATGTTTTCGAGTTTTTTAATTGTGTTCTCCTCTTGTATAGGTTTTGGAGAGACCTTTTGTGTTGTTTTTTTTGTCGGCACTATGCTCTCTGTTTTATTTATATCTATTTTATTATCTTACAAAAATAGTGCAATTTTGCGGCCAATTAAAATTTAATTCTTATGGCACTTGAGATTAATTGGTATAAAACTATAGACTCTACTAATTCAGAGGCACTTAGACGGATTGAAACCGCAAATGATTTCACTACCTATGCTGCTAAATTCCAGACATCAGGCAGAGGTCAAAAGGGTAACAGCTGGGAGAGCGATGCAGGAAAAAATTTAACTTTCTCAATCCTTATCAGACCTGTATTATTGAAAGCGGCTGATCAATTTCTTGTTTCTCAAATTGTTGCGATAGGAATAGTGGATTACTTAAAAGAAAAAGGATTAGTTGCCAAGATCAAATGGCCGAATGATATTTACATAGAGGATAAGAAAATATGTGGAATATTAATTGAACATTATCTGAGTGGTGCCAATTTGTCAGTCTCTATAATTGGCATCGGGCTCAATTTAAACCAGAAGTGCTTTGCTTCCGATGTTCCGAACCCAACCTCTCTTCTTCTGGAGAAGGGGGAGGAGTACAATCCGGAGCTGGAGTTGGAGAGGTTGTTATTGATTATTCATGAATACTATATTGGACTAAATGTGAAGTCTTACAAAACTTTCAAGGAGAAAACCGGGATAAAGTATCAAGAATGTATGTACCGGCTAATGGAATTTGCTTATTTCCAGGAGGAAGAGACTGGTGATATTATCGAGGCAAAAATTACAGGGGTAGATAAAAATGCGTGTCTTATGCTGGAAAAAAAGGATGGTTCAAAAAAAAGCTATGCATTTAAAGAGGTCAGATACCTTTTAAATTATTAATCGCCTTTAGAGGATCTGCCGCTCCAAAAACCGAATTTCCCGTAACAAGAATATCTGCACCGGATTCAATTAAAAGTGGTGCATTGGAATCGTTAACTCCTCCGTCTACCTCAATAAGAGAATCAGAAGAGTACTCTCTTATTATCTCTTTTACTTTCTTGAGCTTCCGATAGGTATTTTCAATGAAGCTTTGTCCGCCAAAGCCCGGATTCACAGACATTATAACTACAAAATCTGCCTGAGGAAGAATCTCGTAAAGCATATGGGCAGGAGTGTGCGGATTGAGAGCCACGCCAGCCTTCATTCCGAGGGATTTTATCCGTTGGATGGATCTGTGCAGATGGATGCATGCCTCATAATGGACACTCAGATATTCTACTCCCAAATCCTTGAAATTGTCGAAGTACCTGTCGGGATCTACAATCATAAGATGGGCATCCATCGGCTTTTTTGCCTTTTTGGCAATCGCTTTAATAACGGGAAATCCATAAGAGATATTTGGTACAAAAACACCGTCCATTATATCCAGATGGAACCAGTCTGCACTACTGTTGTTAATCATTTCTACCTGCTCGTCGAGCTTGCCGAAATTAGCAGATAACATTGACGGGGCAATAATTACACCCATGACTGCACTGTTTTATTTTAATTTTTCAAGTATGTGTATGAGTAGTTTCCAAAACTTTTCTACAGATGCAATTTCCAGTTTTTCTCCCGGAGCGTGTGCCCCCTTGACAGTTGGTCCAAAGGAGATCATATCCAGATTTGGGTAGGTACCCAGAAACAGCCCGCACTCCAGACCTGCGTGGATTGCTCTCACCACAGGATCTGTCCCAAACAAGGATTTATATGAATTTCTACTTATTTCCAGTAATTTAGAGTCTATTTTCGGTTTCCATCCCGGATATTCACTTTCGTGGGTAACTGAAGCACCTGCCAGCTTAAATACAGATTCGATTCTGTTGGCAGCGTTATAACGGGCACTGTTTATGGAGCTTCTCTGACTTGTACAGACAGTAATCAGACACTCTTCAGACATTTTTATTGATGCCAGGTTCGTTGAGGTTTCAACAAACCCGGCAATCTCCTGGCTCATTGCCAGAACGCCGTGAGGACAACCATTCAAAGCATAAACAAGCCTCTTTATTGTGTCATTATCTATACAGTAGTCAACTTGCACAACGGTTTCAATTTTACCATATAAACCAGGATCGGATTTCGAATACTCCTCTTTTACCTCCGCTTCTAACTTATTAAAAATTTCAACTATGAAGTGTTTGTCATCCGGTTCAACGGAGAGAATAGCGTA
>JBAYMP010000026.1:0-31234 GCA_041663505.1 Bacteroidales bacterium
AGCACCCGGAATCGCAGTTGCTGCAGAAAGATCTACCCATTTTTTCCATTCGGCAGGGTCATACGGTTTATCCTCTTTGATACCCTTGGCCTCCGGAAGGCTGTTGTCAAGAATTGTTTCATCCAGATCGGTTACGATTGCAAACTTTTCACCCGGTTGCCTGGTTGCCAGAACCGTCTCTAAGTAACTGCGGGCAGTATTGAATGCCTGATAGCATAACGCCCTGTATTCTGCAGAGGTCTGATGCCAGAGGACAGGGTAAGTTCTAAGATCCTGAGCCTGTAAATTAATGGAGATAATAAGAAAAGAATAGACTAAAAGTGATTTCAAATGTAATTGTTTCATGTGATGTTGTATAACTTCGTTTTAGCAACTTCTGAAATCTCTGTGGCTTTGCGGATAATTTTGTCAAGATCCTTGATTATCAGTGGTACACAATCAAATGGTGCTGCTGAGTCGATATCGATAAAATATTTATCGATCATTTTTATCAACTCTCCGTCGAGGTCTTTTTTAGTATTATCTTTATCCAACAGAATTCTCATTATAGAGAGTTTTGACCGGATTAATAATTTTATCTCGGTTTTAGCATCGCAAAACTCATCCGGAGCAGATTTTCTTAAAGAGCATATCCTGCTGTGGAGAGAGGATAGCTCTCCGATAAGATTTATAAACGTGTTAAACCAGTCTTTGTTTGCGGAATGCAACAGCTGACTTGAAGTAGTCTTTTTTACAAGACAAAAGTTAAGTACAAGGGAAATAACAGCAATTGATGCCGTAATAATTTGAATTATAGTATCTGCTTCCATGACTGTTAGAATTTAAAACCTATAGATATGCCTGCTCTTGAATCACTTAAATATAGAATCTTAACATTTATATTTTAAGCGCTTGGCTTTTCTTTTTGTGCCCGGAACAGGACTCGAACCTGCACAACCTTGCGGTCACTGGTCCCTGAAACCAGCGCGTCTACCAATTTCGCCATCCGGGCTTGTTCAAATAAGATAATTCTGGTAGAATCGGGATGCAAAAGTATAAAATTTTCTCCAAAAGTCATAGTTTACTTTAAATTATTAATTTTGTTCCGTCAAAAATGAGAATTCGTTCACTACATCCATTTGGAGAACATCAACGGCTACTTGTCTGCCGTGTACGAAAAGGCCCGAAGAGAACCTTACCCATAATTTTGGACTCAAAATTGCATCTCATTAAATTATGATGAACACACACACATTTCATATTCCCGTAATGGGAATTGGATTTACCGCGGATACGCCATTAAAGGTTTCTCAATACGGGATAGATTCTGTCATCTCCCTGGTGGATGATTCTCTGTTGGAAAGATTAAGAAAGATGTATTGCGGTAAATATGGAATCCCATATGTTGAGATTTCAAACAAAACGGAAGATTTCAGAGCAAAGAGGATAACTTCCTATCTGAATATGATAAACGAACAGGCCGAAAAGAAATTTGAAGAATTTAAGGATGCAGCCAAAAGAAAGGGCAACGCCATAAAGGAATATTTCAGTATGCTTCCTGACAGTTCTGCCATAAAAAAGGAGTTCAGGAGCTTTAAAGCAAAACACTTCAATTCGGAAAAGATTGATAAATGGTTAAAGGAGAATATGTCAAGGGGTAGCATTGATGTAAATATTATGACCAAAATTGACAGGGATAACTATATTAAAGGTGAGAAATTACCCGTGGAGTACAACGATGCACACGCTGCTCTGAGGGGGTATGCAAATAGTAATCTGACTTCTTCCATTGTTTTTTCTGCCGGTATGAACCTTGGCCTGTACAGTTATTTAGAGCAATTTGAAGACTTTTATCCGAATGAAAACGGAGAGATCAAAAAGAAAATTATTCTGAAAGTAAGTGATTACCGGTCGGCTTTTATTCAAGGTAAGCTATTGGCTAAAAAGGGGTTGTGGGTTTCTGAATACAGAGTAGAATCTGGGTTGAACTGCGGGGGCCACGCCTTTGCAACTGACGGATATCTTATGGGACCAATTCTGAACGAGTTTGCCAATAACAGAGAAGATCTGATTAAATCTTTGAATGAGATTCTTATAAAAGCACTTACCGACAAAAACAGAACAGCACCAAAAACGTTAATGCCTGTTAGAATCACTGCCCAAGGAGGAGTTGGCACAGCCGAAGAACATCAATTTCTGATAGATCACTATAAAGTTGATTCGGTAGGATGGGGCACACCTTTTCTTTTAGTTCCGGAAGCAACCAATGTAGATAAACCTACTCTTAATAAGTTGATTAATGCCCGGGAGGAAGACCTCTATCTTAGCAATATTTCACCTCTGGGAGTTCCTTTCAACAGCCTCAAAGGGAATACCAAGGATATGGAAAAATTATCACTGATAGAGAAGGGGAAACCAGGCAGCGCCTGTCATAAAAAAAATGTTGCGCTCAATTGCGAATTTACCCAGAGGGGCATATGTACAGCATCCCGCCAATATCAGAATTTAAAACTGAAGGAACTGAATAAGGAGAAAGAAACAATATCACCGGAAGAGTATAAAATCAGGTATGACAAAATTGTTGAGAAGTCCTGTATTTGCGTTGGTTTGGGAACATCGGCACTGTTGGTAAATAATCTGGATACTAAAGTCGAGGGAGTAGGTGTTTCCGTTTGCCCCGGTCCTAATATGGCATATTTTTCAAAGAAAATGAAACTCAGAGAGATGATAGATCATATCTATGGCCGGACAGATGTTATTTTAAGAAAAGATCGCCCCAATATGTTTTTAAATGAACTGAAAATTTACATCGATTTTCTAAAAAATAAAATTGAGGAGTTCAAAGTCTCCAGAACAGACAAGCAAGAAAAACAGTTGCTGATTTTCATAAAAAATCTTCAGGATGGGATTGATTATTACTACGAATTATTCAGTAATTTGAAAGGAGCATTTAAGGATAAAAAACTTACAATTCTAAGAGATTTAATATCAAACAGAAAAACTTTACAACTTTTGGCTGTTAATGTAATAAAGTGAATCTCCCCATTCATCATAGGCAATTGTATTATCTGTAAGAGCTACCCTCATTTCCAGGCAAGATTTGCAATCATCTGGAGCCTCATCTGTACAGGGTTTGTTTTCGTAGAGTCTGTATAAATTTCTGAATTCTCCAGGTGTGATATTAGGCATAAGTACATTGGCGCCAACCATTATGGCTTTTTCCCTCCCTAGTTTGTCGATTGCCTGTAGTGCCGTTGCCCCTACAATATTGATGTTTTTCATCATAATACGAAGTACGGCAATCATTTTTAGCGACAGTTCAAACCTTGCTTCTTCTGGCAATAGCTCATTACGAAAAACATACAAAGGTGTATCCCTGTGCTCCAGATATGGCCCCATTCCAACCATATCAACTCCAAATTCTTTCATCCATAACAAATCTTTAGCCAAATCTTCATAAGTTTGAAATGGTAATCCGATCATTACACCGGTTCCCGTCTGATATCCTATTGATTTGATATTGTTAAGGCATTCCATGCGTTTCTCAAAGGAATGGTTTTTATCATTTGGATGAAGTTTCTGATACAACTTTTTGTTGGAAGTTTCAATCCTTAACAGATACCTCGAGGCACCATTATCAAACCATTTTTTATATGTTGCATAATCCTGCTCACCGCATGAAAGCGTAACGCGAAGCTTATTGCCGGATATCTTTTGAATTTCGTTCAAAAGATATGTAATGCGATCTGTAAATTTCTGACTGTTTATCTCTCCGGATTGTAAAACGATAGATCCATATTTGTTCTCAAAAGCAAAACGTGCGGCATCAATAATCTCATAGTCAGAGAGGTTGTAACGCTCAACGGCTGAGTTGGACTTTCTGATGCCACAATACAAACAATCTTTACTACAGATATTTGAAAATTCAATCAACCCTCTGAAATAGACCTTATTTTGCACATATTGCATTTTTATTTGGGAAGATTTCTCAAATAACTTTGTTTTATCGTCCCCTTCTGCTTTCAGAAGTGAAATGATTTCATCGCAGTTTAAATTTTCCTTTTCGAACAGATACTCTATCATAATCTATTTATTGTCACAAAATTGTTGCCAAACATCAGACCAAGATCAATTTTCTCTTGCGGTTTTTACAAATAACCACCAATTTGCAAAGATAAAACATTTATACTCCGAATAATATTCTTTATAAAATCTTTATACATTCCGTTGCATATTTGCATTGTAAGAATATTTGAAATTAAAATTATTTACGGATGAAAGCGATAGTTTTATCTACGGGGTATATTATCGGAGCGGTAATAGCCTTGCTTATCTTTGGATATCTTTTGTACACACTTATTAAACCGGAAAAATTTTAATAAGATGGCAAATCAGGATATAATTCAGATTATCATATTCTTTGCCTTGATAATAGGTCTGGCGCCTATTCTTGGAAACTATATGAGTAACGTTTTCACAGGAAAAAGACATATCATGTCTCCTGTTTTCGGGTGGTTGGAGAGATCGACATATAGATTTGCAGGTGTAAATCAAAATGAAGAAAGCGATTGGAAATCATATTCGTTTGGACTTCTTATGTTCAATCTTACGGGTTTTGTAGCTGTGTTTCTCCTGCAAATTTTTCAGAGATACTTGCCATTAAACCCTGAGCACCTCCCAAATGTGTCTTGGCATTCGGCTTTTAACACAGCGGTAAGTTTCATGACCAATACGAACTGGCAAGGTTATTCGGGAGAAACTACATTAAGTTACTTAACGCAAATGTTAGGACTTACCGTACAGAACTTTGTAAGTGCTGCAACCGGAATCGCCGTTTTACTGGCGCTTACAAGAGGTATCTCCAGAAAAACTACGGATAAACTTGGTAATTTTTGGGTGGACATTACACGCTCGACACTCTATGTGCTTTTACCACTCTCAATAATATTGGCAGTTGCTTTAGTCAGTCAGGGTGTTATTCAGAACATTAAAGCACACGAAACTGTTCAAACTCTGCAAGGAGTGCAGCAGATGATACCAATGGGCCCTGTCGCGTCACAAGTTGCGATTAAGCAACTTGGAACAAATGGTGGGGGATTTTTTGGTTCTAACAGCTCTCATCCTTTCGAAAACCCAACACCATTCAGCAATCTCTTAGAAATGCTGTCAATATTGCTTATCCCGGCTGCATTGACATTTACTTACGGTAAAATGATCGGTTCAAAACGTCAGGGTTTAGCAATTTTTTCAGTAATGTTTATTTTGCTAATTGCTGGATTGGGAATCTCCTTGTACTCCGAATATTCCGCCAATTCGGTTTTTGGAAATTTGCCTTTGATGGAAGGCAAAGAGACTCGTTTTGGCATAATGAATAGCGTCCTTTGGTCTGTTTCAACTACAGCGGCGTCAAATGGTAGTGTCAATGCAATGCTTGACAGCTTTTCTCCTATGGCGGGGATGGTTGGGATGCTGAATATGATGTTTGGCGAAATTATTTTTGGAGGAGTTGGGGCCGGTATTTATGGAATGGTAATGTATGTCATTATCACTGTCTTTATTGCGGGGCTCATGGTTGGGAGAACTCCTGAATACATGGGCAAAAAAATTGAGTCACAAGAGGTAAAAATGTCTATAATTGCTATTCTTGCTCCCAGTTTTGTGATACTTCTATTCTCGGCATGGGCATCGGCAAGCAGTTATGGATTGACTGGTCTTAATAATTCTGGGCCACACGGTTTTTCTGAAATTCTTTATGCATACAGTTCTGCTGCGGGAAATAACGGTAGTGCATTTGCCGGACTCAAAGCAAATACGCTTTTCTACAATCTGACTCTCGGTATTGGTATGTTAATCGGCCGTTTTGGTGTTATAATTCCAACTCTTGCAATTGCAGGAAGCTTGGCAAAAAAGAAAATCACTCCGGTTTCTGCCGGTACTTTTGCCACGGACAATTGGCTATTTGTGGGGCTGTTGATTGTAGTTATTATTTTTATAGGTGGACTAACTTTTTTCCCCGCTTTATCGCTAGGCCCCATTATTGAACATTTGCTTATGAATAGCGGATTAACCTTCTAACTATATAATGAAATGAGCACTAAACAAGATATTAATCTGTTTAACAAGAAACTGATAATTAGAGCAACAAAGGATAGTTTTTTAAAACTTAATCCTTTGCTGCTTGTGAAGAATCCGGTTATTTTTATTGTTGCTATTGGCGCTGCCCTCACAACAATGATTGTGGTGAGTGAGATTTTTATTGGCTCATACTCCTCTTTCAATTTCCAAATATGTATCTGGCTTTGGATTACCGTGTTGTTTGCCAATTTTTCGGAAGCAATTGCGGAGGGGAGGGGGAAAGCACAAGCAGAAAGTCTTAGAAACAACCGCACACAGACAAAGGCAAGAAAGATTGCAGGGGATAAAGAAATCTTAGTATATGCAACCGAACTTAAAAAAGGGGATGTTGTCATTTGTAGATCGGGGGATATAATTCCCTCAGACGGAGAGGTTATAGAAGGTGTAGCAAGTGTCGATGAGTCTGCAATAACAGGAGAATCTGCTCCGGTTATCCGGGAGAGTGGAGGTGATCGTTCGGCTGTTACTGGTGGAACAAAAGTTATCAGTGACCATATTTTAATTCGCATTACATCAGAACCCGGGAATACTTTTGTAGATCGGATGATTGCTTTGGTGGAGGGCGCCAAGCGTCAGAAAACCCCAAATGAAATTGCACTTTCAATACTCCTGTCTGGCTTGTCAATGATATTTCTTTTAGTGGTGGTTACACTTCCTGCATTCTATGGATACAATCTTTCTGCATCCGGTTTGCCATTATCTCAAAACTTTTCAGTACCGGTATTGATCGCTTTATTAGTATGTCTTATTCCTACAACAATAGGGGGATTATTGAGTGCAATCGGCATAAGCGGCATGAATAGAATGATACAACATAATGTAATAGCTACAAGTGGCAGATCGGTAGAGGCTGCCGGTGATGTAGATGTGCTTTTGCTGGATAAAACTGGAACTATAACTTTAGGCAATCGTATGGCAACGGATTTTCTTCCTGCAGAAGGAGTTGCAGTTGAGGAGCTTGCAAATATAGCCCAGTTCTGTTCATTATCTGACGAAACCCCTGAAGGCCGTTCAATTGTTATTCTGGCCAAAGAGAAATTCGGAATCAGAGGCCGTGAAGTTTATCAGCTTGATGCGACATTTATCCCATTTACAGCACAAACAAGAATGAGTGGCGTTGACTTCAGAACCAATGATGGCCGGATGCATTGTATTCGTAAAGGTTCTTCCGATGTAATTCGAACATTTGTGCAAAACAATAATGGTTTTTACCCTCAAAACATTCAAGATATAGTTTCAAGTCTGGCGAGCGAAGGGGCAACGCCTTTAGTTGTGGCAGAAGATAATAAAATTTTAGGAGTCATTCATCTGAAAGACATTGTAAAAGGTGGAATCAAGAATCGTTTTGCCGAACTGAGGAAAATGGGAATCAGAACCATTATGATTACTGGCGATAACCCGCTTACAGCTGCGGCCATTGCAGCCGAAGCTGGGGTCGATGATTTTATGGCTGAAGCTAAACCTGAGGATAAATTACATAGGATAAGAGAAGAACAGGCAAAAGGACACTTGGTAGGAATGATTGGAGATGGCACTAACGATGCACCGGCACTTGCTCAATCAGATGTGGGGATAGCTATGAATACGGGAACTCAGGCTGCCCGGGAAGCTGGAAATATGGTAGATCTGGATAGTAATCCTACAAAACTTATTGAAGTGGTTGAAGTAGGGAAACAATTACTTATGACCAGGGGTTCTCTCACAACTTTCAGTATTGCAAATGATGTGGCAAAATATTTTGCCATAATTCCTGCCCTCACCATGTCTCTCTATTCAGGAAATAATGAAGTTGGACCTCTCGCAGCTCTTAACATAATGCACCTGGGCTCACCCCAAAGTGCAATAATGAGTGCTGTTATTTTTAATGCAATTATCATAATACTGCTGGTCCCTTTAGCCTTAAAAGGGGTTAACTATAAACCTGTTTCGGCCAATGAGGCATTAACAAAAAACCTGATTATTTTTGGATTGGGTGGAATTATTGCCCCTTTCATTGGCATTAAGCTTATAGATTTGTTGATAAATTTATAATAATTAACTTAGATAATATTTTGCAATGAGGACAATAATGATTTCACTCAAAGTGTTTCTTGCTTTAACCATAATCACGGGCATAGCATACCCGCTGTTGATTACAGGAGTTGCACAAATCGCTTTCCCGGCGAAAGCTAATGGAAGTTTGGTCATGAAAGAGAATAAGGTAATCGGGAGTAAACTTATTGGTCAACAATTTGATTCTATTATATATTTTTCTTCGCGTCCGTCGGAAGTTTTTTATAACACCATGCCGTCCGGGGGTACAAACTATGGGCCAACAAATAACCAGCTAAAACAACTGGTCATTGAGAGAAAATCCAAGTTTATTGCTTTTAATCAACTTGACAGCCATTTGTATATCCCATCTGAGATGCTTTTCGCTTCTGCAAGCGGTCTGGATCCTCATATTTCGCCAAGAGCGGCAATATTGCAGGCGGCACGTGTTGCCAAAGCCAGGAATTTTAACAGTAACCAAAACTTACAGTTGAAGAAACTTATAAAAGAACTTACCGAGACTTCTACATTTTCATGTCTCGGAGAAGAGAGAATAAATGTTTTATTACTTAACTTTGAAACAGATGGAATCCGATGAATCATCTTGACGATAAACGACCTGACCCAGACGAATTGTTGGAATCTCTGGAAAGTGAGGAGATAAAAAAAAAGCGGGGTAAACTGAAAATTTTTTTCGGTATGTGTGCCGGCGTGGGCAAAACCTACAGCATGCTCCTGGCAGCTCGTGCAGATAAACTTAAGGGAATTGATATAATCATCGGTTATGTCGATACTCACAATCGCGAGGAAACAGAAAGACTGCTTGAGGGCTTTGAAATTATTCCAAGAAAGACTTACGAATATAAATCTACTCTTGTTCAGGACATGGACCTAGATGCCATTTTAGCCAGGAAGCCTCAGTTGGTTTTGATTGACGAACTTGCGCATACTAATATTTCCGGATGCAGACACACAAAACGATATCAGGATGTTCAGGAAGTTCTGGAAAATGGTATAGATGTATATACTACGCTGAATGTTCAGCATCTTGAGAGCCGATCCGAGACAGTTGCACAAATAACAGGGATAGTAGTTCATGAAACTTTACCAGATCTGATCTTTGAAAATACCGACGAGATTGAGTTGGTTGATATTACTCCAGAAGAGCTGCAGCAACGACTTTCCGAGGGTAAAGTCTATTCTCCTGAAAGGTCAAAAGAGGCAATGGAAAATTTTTTCCGTAAGGGAAACGTTACCGCAATGCGAGAGATGGCTTTGCGTATTGTTGCAGACCGTGTGGACAAGCAGCTGCACGATTATATGCAGCAAGAACACATCCGTGGTCCATGGAAATCGGGACAGCACCTTTTGGTTGCAGTTGACTATAATCAACAATCAACAAGATTATTGCGTTGGGCAAAGAACCTTTCATACTCAATGGGCGCAAATATTCAGGCTCTATATGTTGAAACATTACACAAACTTTCACCAAAAGAGAGCGAGCAGCTATATAAGAATCTCAGCCTTGCAAAACAGTTGGGAATTAAAACACGTATTATTACCAATAGCGATGTAGTTAAGGCAATTATTGATTTTGCCAATAAAGAGAATGTCACGCACATTATTGTTGGCAAGCCGCGTATCCGCAATATTTCAACCATGTTCCAACTAGGCAATTTTGTAAACAGGCTTATACGTTATAGCGGCAACATAGATATATATGTTCTTGGTGCAGATAGAAATGCAAAGGATCGGTTTAAAACTAAACTCTCAATTCCTTCTTTTTCATCTGATTTTTATCAATATGTAATAACATCGCTTCTTGTAATTTCAGTGTCAGGTATCTGTTATTCAGTCAGAGATTTAATAAGCTATCAAGTTGTATCTTTTGTATTGCTTTTTTTGGTGTCTATCCTGGCCCTTTTTTATGGTGTCGGTCCAATTTTAGTGGCAACAACTCTGAGTGCAGCAATCTGGGATTATTTATTCATTGAACCGCAGTTTACGCTGAACATTTCACGGCCCGTGGATGTGATGACGCTTACAATGTTCTTTATTATTGCACTTCTGAATGGAATTCTTACATCAAGAGTACGTCTTCAGGAGAAAAAAATCAGAGTGAGAGAAGAACGGACACATGCTCTCTATCAACTTGCAAGAGATTTGTCGGTGTTATCAGGGATGGAGGCAGTTTCAAAAAACGTAGTTCAGTATATTAATAAGTATTTCAATTTAAATTGTGCAATTTTACTTAAAAATGAATCGGATCAGTTTGATTATCAAATTAAACATGAAACTGGATTGAAATTTTCCGGGAATGATTTGACTATTGCAAATTGGGTTTATAATAATTCTGCAAAAGCAGGAAAATTCACCAATACTTTGCCATCTACAAGATATACTTTTTATCCTTTGACGGGAAATACAAACAATATGGGAGTTATAGCCATCGAGCATACTAAAATATTTACTCATGGAGAGGAAGAGTTTTGGGATGCAGTCCTGCCGCAGATATCCGGTAAGTTTGAAAGGGAGTTTTTACGAAATATCACAAAAAAAGCAGACATATTGAAAGAATCCGATAAACTGTACGAAACACTTTTCAATTCGATCTCTCACGAGTTGCGTATTCCTGTGGCCGCAATAATGGGGGCATCGGACTCTCTGCTGACACAAAGTTATCCGGAAGAAACGAGATTAAAGCTATATTCGGAAATTAACACTGCTTCTATCAGACTCAACAGACTTATCGAGAACCTGTTGAACATGTCTCGTCTTGAATCCGGTCGGATATCACCACGAATGAACTGGTGTGATGTACACGATTTGGCAAACGAAGTGTCTGACAATCTTAAACAGGAGCTGACGCCATTCACTTTTACAACCGTTATACCCAAAAATATGCCCTTGGTACTTATAGATTTTGGACTTATTGAACAGGTTATTCACAATTTGGTTCTTAACGCTACGCAATATGCACAAACAGGAACCCGAGTCAGGTTAAAATTCTTCTATGACGCAAAAACATTAATTATTCAAGTGATGGACAGAGGCCCCGGATTCCAGAAATCAGACCCCGAAGTTATTTTTAGTAAATTTTATCGTGGAAAAGGTGTGAAAACCGGCGGAACAGGTTTGGGACTATCTATAGTAAAAGGTTTTGTTAAGGCGCACGGAGGCACGGTAATTGCTGAAAACCGAAAGAATGGCGGAGCTGTTTTTACAATTAAAATTCCTGTTGAAATTTCTGAAATAAAGCAGTTTGACAAACAAGTGTGATTAAATGACAAGTACAGAAACAGTGCTAATAATTGATGACGAAGTGCAAATACTCCGTTTACTGGAAATTACCCTCTCCGCTAATGGGTATAGAATTTCCGAGGCATTAACAGGCAAAGAGGGTTTGACGTTGGCTGCCTCTTGGCAACCGGCCTTGATAATACTGGATCTTGGTTTGCCGGACGCAGATGGGCTTGATGTACTCAAAATGCTTCGTGAATGGTACAAGAAACCTATCATTATTCTTTCGGTAAGAAATTCAGAAGAAGAGATAATAAAAGCACTCGACAACGGGGCAAATGATTATCTTACCAAACCGTTTCGCACAGGTGAATTATTGGCTCGTATTCGGGTAGCTATCCGGCAAAACCAGGGTATATCAGACAAACCTGTAATGGAATTTGGCTCATTGACAATTGATTTGGTTAGCCATACAGCTCGTAAGAATAATGAAATTTTAAAACTTACATCAACAGAATTTTCTCTTCTGGCACTTCTGGCAAAAAACGAAGGCAGAGTTTTGACACACCAGTATATTTTAAAGGAAGTTTGGGGTATTGGGTATATAGAACAGGTTCAGTATCTAAGGGTTTTCATAGCTCAATTGCGAAAGAAGATAGAAGAGGATCCAGCAAAACCAAAAATGCTTAATACAGAATCCGGGATAGGGTACAGATTCTCAAATTAGCTTGTGCGAATAAATATTTACCAACTATAAAATTTATTTCTTATGTTCAATTTTCTGGATGAATATCCCCACTTGCTTCCTGTAATTATTTTCTTCGGACGAATCCTGGATGTTTCGCTGGGTACTCTTAGAATAATATTCGTTTCAAAAGGAGAAAAGTATAAAGCACCCATAGTCGGATTTTTTGAGGTTTTTATATGGATTGTAGTGATATCGCAAATCTTTTCCAGAGCAAACAGTATGCTGTCCTATGTCTCTTATGCCGCCGGTTATGCAACCGGAAATTATGTGGGAATAATGATTGAACAGCGCATAGCATTTGGGATAATGCTCTTTCGGGTATATACCAAAAAGAGCGGAAAAGAGCTAGTGGCTCTCTTAAGCAGTGAAGGGTACGGAGCCACCATGCTGCAGGGGACCGGTTCTAAAGATACAATAGATATTGTCGAAACAGTTGTGGAAAGGAAAGCTACAAAAATGGTTGTCAGGATCTTTACAGATTACGACCCTGATGCCTTTTATGTAGCTGAAGATGTAAGGGCCAGACAACGCGGAATTTTTCCCAAAACTCCGTCAATCTTTACCCGCTGGAGACAGGGGAAATAAATATTTTAGAAAAAATGGTATGGAATATTTCAATTACGGAGATAAAGAGATTAGCTATCTAAAACAGAAAGATAAAAAATTGGGGGAGGTTATTGATATACTGGGGTTACTGAAAAAACCTGTAACACCAGACCTCTTTGTTGCTCTGGTTGAGAGCATTATTTCTCAGCAAATATCAAGCAAAGCTGCTGTAACGGTTATTCGAAGGGTGTACGAGCTTCTTGGGCAAATAACTCCGGAGAATATTTCCAGAACTAACCATTTTCACATTCAGAAATGTGGAATGTCGCTAAAAAAAGCCAGCTATATCAAAATCGCAGCAGATGCAATTTTAAGTAGAACTGTAGATTTTGGTAAATTCCCTGAGATGAGCGATCAACAAGTTATAGACAAACTTGTTACACTTCCCGGAATTGGGGTCTGGACCGCTGAAATGCTTATGATATTCTCTTTGCAACGCCCGAATATTTTAAGTTATGATGACCTGGTGATAAGGAGGGTTATGATAAAACTATACGGACTCAAAGATATCTCCAAAGATGAGTTTGAAAAGTATAGAAAACGTTACTCTCCCTATTGTTCTGTAGCTTCGCTCTACCTTTGGGAAATCGCCGATAATTAAACCCGCAGAGAAATCTGCGGGTTTAACACGGAAACAAACCTAATATTTATAAAACAAAACTTTACTGTGCAACTTAGAATAAACCTTGATTTCGTAACCTTGTACTATCTCTCTGCTCCCAAGCTGGTTCGCGATCAAGCCCGTTAGTAACCAAAAGAAACAATCTTTTTCATTACTTCCTGCTTTTGTTTCTCCAGTTTATTTGTATGCTACAAATACTTTGCCAAAAAATATTTATGGGTGCAGTAGAATTATCTTTCTTATAATTTTGGTTCAAATACAAAGGTCATTCTGTTTTTCCCCTTTAAAACTTTTTTTGCAAAGTTCTGTAAACTCTTGGCGTTTATTGTGCTTAACAATTTTGCCTCATCTTCGGAGAAGGTAATGTTGCCCTGTATAGCGTTGGATACTGCAGCTGTCCATGAGTAATCCTCCTTTTGCCTGTCCTGATAGATCTTTTCCAGATAGAGTTTTACCTCTGCGATCTCTTTCTCGGTTGGTCCATTTTTTACAAATGTCTCAAACTCTTGCTGAACTACGCCCAGAAGATCATCCACAAGTTTTGGATCTGTGTCAAACTCAATGGTAATCTGTGCGATACTCTCTGGATATCTGAACATTTCATTGGTAACCCCTACATAATATGTTCCCCCTCTCTCTTCACGGATAGATGCCATATATCTTTCGCGCATTATATATGTGAATACTTTTGCGTTAAGATAATTAGAGGCGGTGTAGTCCATGTTGCAGTAGTAATATCTTGCTATACTGGCCTTTGAACTGAGCAGATTATCACCCTTGTATATCAGTTGTATGTCTCCGGAGTTGAGTTTTGGCTCCTTGTAGATATATTTAATGTTATCTTCACTTGAACTGCAGCAAGATGGGTTGGATATTGTGGCAATATATTTTTCGATCAATGGTTTTGCATCCTTTGCAGACATTGGCCCTGAGAAAACAAAGGTGAACCCTTCAGGATTGCTGTATACAGATTTGTAGAGATCCAACAGTTTGGCACTTGTGATACTCTCTACAGATTCGGTTGTGAATTTCTCGTCATGCGGATTGTAGGAATAACGTAATTTTGCAATTGAATCATTATAAAAATCGCGGGACTTCTTAGATTCAGATAGGTCTTTGAGCATTCTGACCTTCATGTTTTTTACATCTCTCTCATCTACATTAATGTCTGTAAAGTAGATATTCAGTAATTTGAAGAAATCGAGTGAATCTTTAATTGCGAATGAACCGGACAGCTCGCTGTATCTGTATGAAAGATTTGGTTTAATACTTATCGATCTGCCTTGTAACCATTTTGTCAACTCTTGCTTATTCAGACCGTTAACCAGATAATATTGAGCAAAATCATCCATAAGCTTAATATCGAGAATATTCTGATTAAGAGAATAACCACCCTTTTTAAATGCTGTGAAATTAACATTATTTCCACCTTTGTGATGCTCTTTCCAGATAACCTTTGCACCATTTGAAAGGGTCATTTCCACTGTAGAGTCAAGTTGTCTGTCGGAAGTAAGTTTTATATCTCTGTTCGTAATCTCTCTTGAGTTTAATATGGATACAGGCTCCAGTTTCCTGGTGAATTCAATACCCTTTTTTCTTACAGGAATAAATCTTTCGGTTTCGGCATCGGAAACCTCTTCTACAGCTTTTAGAACCTCCTCTTCAGATGGAAGAAGACTCTTGTCGCTTTCAGGCATAACGAACATAATTACCCTGTTCTCTTTTGTCAGGAACTTAGGCAATGCAGCGTTAAAATCTTCCAGAGTAATGCGTTTCAGACACTCCTTGGATATATTGTAATAATCAAGAGAGGTAACCAATGGAGCGTTCCGGGTGAAATTTTCGACTACGGAATTAACAAAATCTTCACTCTTTGGCTTTTTATTACGGTTATAATTCTTCTCCAACGTATTACTTACTCGTGTCACGGCACTTTCTAACTCTTCCTTCTCTACTCCGTGCTGTACAACTCGTTCAATTTCGGTTAAAACACCTTTTGCACTTTTCAGCAAATTTTTGCTATTGCTGTATGGAATTGCAGAAACAGTAAATGTAGTCATTGCGTAGCTAAGTGAACCCAAAACAGGAATTGCAACTCTGAAGCACGAATCCTCTCTCTCTGCCGCCACCTCTACTCTGTCCTTAAAAATTTCCAGAAACAGATTATGTATGAGTTCCTCATATATGAGCTGATTGGTTTGTTTAGCCTCTGAGCTCAGATTAGGGATTTTTGTAGTTATTCTTACAGAAACAACACTACTCTCAGGATCCGTGATATATCCTATAATCGGCTTTTCGTTGACAGGTATTTTGTAGCTCTCTCTTGGCGCAGGATTTACTGCTTTTGGAATGGACGAGAAACCTTTGATTATCCTTTTCTCCATATCTACGACATCGAAATCACCGACAACTACAATAGCCTGTAGATCCGGGCGGTACCATTTGTGATAATAATCGATAAGAGTCTGTGGTGTGAAATTATTAACAACATCCATTAATCCTATTACGTCTCTTTCTGCAAACCTGGATCCACTCTGCTCATATTTCCAGAAGGCCTTCATCATTCTGGTACGCGAATCATCGCCTCTGCGCCATTCTTCACGGATTACACCTCTCTCGGCCTCAATTTCGGCAGGTTCGCAAGAGATATAGTAAGACCAGTCGTGGAGTACCAAAAGGGCTGAATCTATAACAGAAGACCTTTCCATAGGAACAGAAGAGAGGTTGTACACTGTTCTGTCCATAGATGTGTACGCATTGATGTTGGCACCAAATTTTACGCCTATACCGCCAAAATACTCAAGTAGTTGTTTTTTTGGAAAATTTTTAGTCCCGTTAAATGCCATGTGCTCGAGGAAGTGTGCAAGCCCGCGTTGATTGTCATTCTCCTGAAGCGAACCCACGTTGTGGATTATAAAAAATTCGGCTCTTTTTGCCGGATTTTCGCTTTTGCGGATATAGTATGTAAGTCCATTTTCCAACTTTCCAATCTTGTATGCTTTGTCAATTGGAAGCGGATCGCCTACTCTGTATTCCTGAGAATAAGCAAATTGCGCACCCATAATAATTATGAGTGTGCAAAGTGTTTTTTTAATAAGGGTCATTATATTCAATTAATTTTATCAAGTTCTATTTGACTATGTTCATCTCTTTTATCAGGTAGCCTGCTCCGGCATATTTCTCAATTATCCAGAGGACATACCTTATGTCCACATTAACACATTTGTTCATTTCCGGGTGGAAATATGCATCTGAAGCCAGCGACTCTTTATTGCCGTCAAACGCTAATCCTACGAGTTCGCCTTTGGCGTTGAGGACAGGACTCCCGGAGTTTCCGCCGGTGATATCATTATTGGAAAGGAAATTTATATACATCTTGTCTTTCTCTCCGTAATTGCCCCAATCTTTGGTTTTCAGCAGATCTATCATCTTTGGTTTCATGTTGAATTCGTAGTCGTCAGGATTGTACTTGTCCCAAAGCCCTTGTGTCGAACTGTGAGAACTGTAGTAAACTCCGTCTGACGGGTTGATTGGACCTACGGTGCCATAAGTCAGTCTCATGGTTGAATTGGCATCGGGATACTGAACTCTGTTTTTGTCCAGATTCATTTGGTATAATGCCTTTGTGTACTGAGCTTCAAGTGTATTAATATCCTCTTTCCCCCAAACATCTTCCTCCGCAGCGTTGTACGGTGCAGTTACATTAGACTTGCAAAACAGGTTGATAGGATCTTTTAAAAATAGAGCCCCGGGTTGATTAATCTTTACAGCCTCTCTGAATTTTTCCGGATGCATAAAGATTGAGTTATCGAAGATATATGCCGCTACTGCCTTTGAATCTTTATTTAATTTAGCGTACAGATCTTTAAGGTATTCCCCCCAGAATTGAACCGGAACGTTTTCAAGGAACTCTTTAATCTGATACTCCATAAGCTCTTTCTCTACTCTCATATCTATTTGCTCAAAGCCGGTCTCTATGACATTTACATATGATTTGTAAATTGGAGTACCTACCCTTAGTGTGTCAACATCTGCTTCTCCTCTACCCCCTCTTAACATGCTTGTGCGATTGCCAAAATAGACAAAACCTGTACCTGATATCATTGTTTCTTTGAAGTAGGCTCTGGCTTTGGCAACGACTTCTGTTCCTTTGTATCTTGTCTCCAGCTTATTCAACAAGTCTCCCCATTTTGCAACTCTTCCGGGGTCCTGGTTAATCCACTCCTGAAGTTCTTTCTCTTGTTCCTGTTTAATCTTAACAACACCGAAACGGCGGAAGTTAATTACTTCACCCTGACGGAGTTCCCATACATTGCCTATATTAAAATAATTATCGGCATATTTCAGACGGATTGCAGGATTTGTATTCATCCATTTATTCATTATATCCAGCTTACCTCTTTTAAGCTTAACTTCAACCGGATTGGTTACTTTTTCCATTTGGTTTATAACAAATGAGTTATTATACCTGTTTGTCCTTCCCGGGAAGCCCAGAATCATAGTAAAATCGCCATCTTTTACACCTTTGGTAGAAACAGACAGTACCTTCTTTGGCGAGATAGGAAGATTCTCTTGTGAATACACTGCCGGTTTTCCATCTTTACTCCCATAAACTCTGTAAAGGGCAAAATCACCCTTATGCTGAGGCCATGCCCAGTTGTCTGTCTCGCCTCCATAGGCAGCAATTGAAACAGGGGGAGCGCCTACAAGTCTGATATCTGTATATACTTCGTAGAAGAAAACATAGTATTTGGATCCTCTCCACATTGGAACCAGGGATGTCTCCAAGCCGGAGATCTTATTGTATTTGGTCTCGATTAGTGAAGACAACCTTCTCATTCCTGCCGATTGTTTATTGGCTCTTAAAGAATCGGTAACGGCCTTGATCTCATCTGTAGCATCAATAACCTTTCTCAGAAAGTATACAGACTTTCCACTTATAGGAATTTCTTCTGCTCTCTTCATCGCCCAAAATCCATCCTCAAGATAATTTTTTTCAGGGGTACTGAGAGCGTGGATATCACTATAAGCGCAATGGTGATTTGTAATCAGAAGTCCGTCATTTGAGATTATGCTCCCGGTACAGCCAAAATCCAAAGCTACCACGGCATTACTTATTGATGGGTTATTTTCATCATAAATTAATTTTGGATCTACTTTAAGACCCTCTTTCTGCATCTTTTTGGTAAGGTTCTTATCAAGAAGATTTACTAACCACATTCCTTCGTCTGCTCTCGATACCTGAAATACCAAGAGTAGAGCGAGGAGTGTAACGAATTTTACTATATTTTTCATATGAATTATTTAGCTGATCTCGGGTTTATTGTGGCTCCCTTTTTTGTAAACGAAATTTTTGGATCGATCCGGATAATTTCACCTTCTCTGTTCACTGTTGTCCATTGTTTCTGTGTAAGTACTTCCCATATTTTATCATCGCCGAGAACTTCTTTGGAGTATTTGATCCGGAATGCATACTCTTCGTTATCGTTGATCAGCGTCTCAATACATAGGAATCCTTCTGTAAGTGAAAGATAGCTGGCCAGATAAGGAAGATTTCTTGAGACAAGAGGTTTGTCAAGAGCCGGATATTCCAATTCATAAACGGCCTCATTCTTGCCTCCCCACTTCTCGGTATTCTTGTTGAACTTCTTGGAATATGTTTCAAATTGTCTAACCAGAAAATCTTTTCTTGTAAGGGTGTCAATCTGTTTTTCCATTCCTACATATTGAAAGTTCACTTGTATCAGCTTCGATCCGCCTCCGTGAACAGGCATCTGCAGCTCTTTTTGCTCAACAATGGCTTTCAGGAACTTTTCGTCTATAGGCTCATTAACATTCATATACAGCCTTACGATCAACGGGTGCGAAGATTCTGCCTCAAGACCATAATAACCTTTGTTTGTAAGACGGAGTTGCATACCAAGGTAGTTAGGATCCATTCTGTCATACATGTTCTCAGTATGAATTGTTATCACTTTAATAGTCGCACCGGCAGGAGGTGTTGCTATTTTAAATTTTGAGACATTATCTGTCCCTGGCATTTCTGCTCTCGATACATAAAATGCAGAGAGCAAAGAAAAAAGCGCGATAATTTTAAATAAATTTTTCATCATTTGAAATGGGTTGGTTATAATTATTATTTGGGAAAATCTTAAATCGCCCAACTTTGACTAAATAAAGAGAGAGAAGTTTAAACTAAATACGACAACTTAAGTCAAAAGTACTGTTTCCAAAAATTTAAACGTGTAATGCGAAATTAAGTACTTTTGCGTAATAACATGAAAAGACTATTTTTTACCTTCTTTATTTCTGTCTTGCCAATAATCGGCTTTGGCCAGAACATGGATCTCAACCAAAAACTGCCCGTAGATACAACTATCAAAACAGGTAAACTCGCCAACGGGATGAGTTATTTTATCAAACATTTCTCAAACCCCAAAATGAGAGGAGAATTCTATATTGTGCATAATGTTGGTGCAATGCAGGAGGAGGATGACCAGAACGGTCTTGCTCACTTTCTTGAACATATGGCTTTCAATGGCACAAGGAACTTCCCGGGGAAAAGTATGCTTGATTACCTTGGAAAAATTGGAGTAAGGTTTGGATACAATGTGAATGCCTACACCTCAAAAGAGAGGACGGTGTATAATATCTCCAATGTTCCGTTGATAAGAAGCACCATAATCGATTCAGTTTTACTTGCCCTGCACGACTGGTCTTACTTTATCTCCTGCGAACCTCAGGAGATTGACAAGGAGAGGGGTGTGATAAGAGAGGAGTGGAGACTTGGGGATAATCCTCGCAACAATATGCTAAGAAAAGCAGGCGAGTTTCAGTACAAGGGTTCAAAATACCCGGAAAGAACCGTAATCGGAGATACTGCTGTTATCAACAACTTCGTGCCGGCAACTCTTGTAAGTTTCTATCATAAATGGTACAGACCGGATATGCAGGCAATTGTGCTAGTCGGAGATTTTGATGTCAATGATATGGAGAGTCGGGTTAAAAAAGTGTTCTCATCTATACCTAAAGCTGTAAATCCTGAACCAAAAGGCGTTTACACCGTTCCTGACAACAAGGAGCCGATAATTGGTGTTGTCACCGACCCGGAAACCAATGTGTCATCGTTAAAATTGTTTTTCAAAATCAATGGACCTACGCAGGAGCAGAAACTGACTGAAGAGCCTATTTACAATTCTATCCTCTCAGATTTGATAATAAGTATTTTCAAAACAAAATTAGATACAGCAAGAGATGGCGAAAATTCACCATTCAAAACCGCAGTGGCAGTATTTCTACCCGGAAATGCAAACCTTGATTTTGTTCAGTTTACAGTAAGCACTGTGGATGATGATTACCTGAAAGCATTAAAAGGACTCTTGATCGAAACAGAAAGGGCAAAAAAATTCGGTTTCTCACAACAGGAACTGGATTTGGCTAAAAAAGTACTGGCTAAAAAGATAGATTCAGATTTAATTAATCTTGACAAGAGAAAAAATGCTGATTTTGTCTCTCCGATAATTGAGCATTTTACAAACGGAGAGGCTTTGACTCCATACAATTATAGAAAAGAGGAGGAGAAAGAAATACTGGAGTCGGTTACAATTGTCGACATAAATAATTATTTAGTCAAACTCTTCCCGGACCATAATAGAATAGTTTTAGTTTCAGCACCTGAAAGTGACAAGGATAAGTTACCAAGTGAACAGGCATTGTCCGAAGTAATGGCAAATATTGGCCAGTATGAGATAAAGCCCTATGATAACGCCACACAGGACAAGGAACTTGCACCAGATCTTAAGTTAGCGGGATCTCCGGTTGTTAAACAAAAAGAGTGGGGAAAATATGGGTTCAAAGAGTGGACGCTAAAGAATGGTATAAAAGTCTATTTGTATCAAAGAAGCGAGCCAAATTCCAAAGTGTCGCTAAGTGCATTCAGCAAAGGTGGTGTCTGCTATGTAGATGAAAAAGACCTCTCTTCTGCAAGGCTCCTTGATGCTGCAATGAGAGGCAAAGGACTTGCTAACATGAATGATAAGGAGCTCAAAACTTATCTTGCCGGAAAGAATGCAAATATATTCACGGATATAGGTCTCAATTCAGAAACTGTTATTGGAACCTCTTCAAAGATAGATGCAGAAACATTGCTGAAATTGCTTTATCTCAATTTTACCTCGGTAACGCTTAATGAAGACACCTATAAGAAGACTTTGGATCGTCAGAGAGAGTCTTTGGAAAAGACGAAAGGTTCTAAGGAGATGATTTACAGAGATAGCGTTATAACTTTTGAGTACCAAAACAATCCCTATAAAAGGAGTTTGCTAAGAATATCAGATTTAGATAAGGCAAACCTGGAAACGATCCAAAAAATCTACAATGAGAGATTTGCCAATGGTAATGATTTCGTATTCTTCCTAATGGGTCCTCAGTCTGAGAGCGAGATAAAGCCACTTGTAGAAAAATATATCGGTTCTCTGCCAACAGCCAAAGGTAAGGAGACATATAAAGACAGGGGAATTTCTATCCGGAAAGGGGTTAAGGAGTTCAGTTATTACAATGACTCCATGTCTACTCCAAGATCGAAGATATCAATACTATACAGTGGTGATATGGACTATAATCTTAAGAACCGTCAAACCCTTATGCTTCTGGAGTATCTTCTCTCGGACAGATATCTCAATTCAATCAGAGAGGAGAAAGGCGGTGCCTATAATGTGGGAGTTTATGCCGATCTTATTTCAACACCTAAAAACAGAGTAGAACTTTTGGTTGATTTTGAGACAGATCCTAAACTGAGAGATGAACTCTTGGAAATTGTGCAAAAGGAGATAGACGATGTGGTTACAAACGGACCAAAGGAATCAGAGATAAAAGATGCTGTCTTATACATCAAAAAGAACTTTAAGGACAAGGAAAAGGATGGCGATTATTGGTTTAACAGATTCCGGAATTTTATTCTGGAGGGGGTAGATATTCAGGATGGAGAGGAACAATCTATCGATAAAATCAGCACAAAGGATATCCAGAAGCTTGCATCGGATCTTTTCGGACAGGGGAATAAGTTGACATTCATCTATGGAACTAAATAATTATAACCAAAAAATATGAAGAAAACATTTTTAACACTAATTGTTTCGTTTTTCATCTTCATTCCTTTTGCAAATGCAGACGAAGGAATGTGGCTGGTTAACCTGCTAGACAAGCAGTTATATGGTCAGATGAAAAGCAAGGGACTCAAACTTAAGGCAAACGAGATTTATAACGAAGAAGGTGGCGCAATCAGCGATGCAATAATTGCCATTGATGGCGGAAGTTGCAGCGGAAGTATTATTTCACCGGAAGGTCTGATTATTACAAACCACCACTGTGCTTACAGTGATGTACATGCATTAAGTACCTCTTCAAAAAACTATCTCGAGGATGGTTTCTGGGCTATGGACAGAGATCAGGAGGTTTACATTAAAGGTAAAACGGTTACTTTTTTGAGAAAGGTTCTCGATGTTACCGACGAGACCAATTCTATAATAGACTCTCTTGACAAAGTGGGGCCGAGAGGTATTTTCTTTATGCGGAAAGTATCTTCTGCTATAGAAAAGCGATATGAATCAATGCCTTACGAGAAATCCTTAGAGTCCATGTGGAGAGGAAGCAAATATTACCTTTATTTTTACGAAATCTACAAAGATATCAGACTGGTAGGAGCGCCACCTGTATCGATAGGAGCCTTTGGCGGAGAGACCGACAACTGGGGTTGGCCTCAGCAAAAGGGTGATTTTGCAATGTACAGAGTATATGCATCCAAAGATGGAAAACCTGCAGAATATTCGAAAGACAATGTGCCTCTGGCAGCTAAAAAATATTTAAGTATCTCTGCAAAAGGTGTTAAAAGAGACGATTTTACAATGGTTCTCGGTTACCCCGGCAGGACAAGCAGATATATGTCATCATTCGAACTTAAGGAGAAGTATGAAATCCTTAATCCTATTGTATCCGGAGTGAGAAGAGCCAAACTGGATGTTTGGAAGAAATATATGGACGCATCACCTGAAACCCGTCTTAAATATTCCGAGAAATATTTTGGAGTAGAAAATTATACAGATTATGCCAAATGGGAAAATATTTGCCTTGGCCGTTATAAAGTTATAGACGAACTTGTAGTTGTCGAGAAGAAGTTGACCGAGTGGATTAATGCAGATCCGGCCAGAATTGAGAAGTATGGTAAGGTCTTGGAGAACTTAAAAAAAGGTTATGAACTAAAGGCGGATATTACCAAAGAGACTGAGTACTTCAGGGAATCTATCGTAAGAGGTGCAGAGTTTACCAGCCAGTCACAAAGATTAAAATCTCTGGCCAGGTCATTGCAAAGAGATAAAAAAGATAGTTTGTCAATAGCGGACAAAGATGTAGCGTCTTTTGTCAACGGAGTTATGAAACCATTGTTTGCAAGCACAGATATTGCGGCAGACAGAGAACTTTTCAAGGTGATGCTTAAATATTATGTTACCGAGGTCCCTGCCAAGTTCTATGATAAGAGCTTTGCAGATCTTCTTGCATCGTTTAAGGGGGATTATATAAAGCTTGCAGATTATGTATATGACAATAGCATTATTACGGATTCTGTGAGAATGAAGAACTTTTTCAGCAAAAAGAGAGGTGTAAACGAAATTTTTGCTGATCCTATGATCATTATTGCCAATACATCAGGTATAGTAGAGTATAACAGAACAGAGGGTAAAATTCTCACAAAGGCTGATATTGATCTTTCCAAAGAGCGGACATTATATGTTAAAGCTCTTTACGAAATGGAGAAGAGTGAGGGAAAGGCAGTTTATCCCGATGCAAACTCTACAATGCGTCTGACTTATGGAGAAGTTGGCTCAATTGAACCTGCGGATGGGATTTATTATCACTATCAAACCGCTACAAAAGGGGTTCTGGAGAAGTACAATCCTAAAAACTATGAGTTCAACCTTACTCCAAAAATGCTCTCTTTGTTAAATGCCGGAGATTGGGGTAGATGGGGAGAAAATGGTAAGCTTTATGTTGATTTTCTTTCCGACAATGATATAACCGGAGGGAACTCAGGCAGTGCCGTTATGAATGCAAAGGGAGAACTTATTGGCCTGGCCTTTGACGGCAACAGGGAATCGATGTCCGGAGATGTATATTTTAAAGAGGGATATTGCAAATCTGTTTGTGTAGATATCAGATATATACTTTGGGTGATTGACAAGTATGCAAATGCCCAACATCTTCTCAATGAGATGAACATCGTTAAGTAGTATCACATGGGTGACTTGGTCAATAATGTTTATACTATACTGTATCCTTCTTCCTTATTACGTTAAGAGATTTGACAAAGAAAATATAGGTTATAGGCACAAGAGAAAGTGCATTTGCCAGAATTAAAGGCATATCTCCGAGCAGCAACCCGTAAACAAGCCAGAGCACAATGGCTACTTCTACTATGCAATACATATAAATTGATATACTTTGGGTATCTTTTGTCTTGTATATTTTGTATGCTTGAGGGAACTGGTTTAGGGTCGATAGTATCGCTGCAAGCATGCCAATGGTTTCTGTAAGCATATAATTAGATTTTATCGTGTGTCCTTGCGTATATCTTGGCATCGAAATGGAACAACTCTGGAGCCTTATGGGCAACACCGTACTGCTTTTCGTTGCATGATACAATATATTTGAAATTATGAATCTTCCTGCGGAAATTCCTTTTGTCATATTCAGTATTCAGTATGACTTCATATACATTCTTAAGCTGTGTAAGGGTGAATTTTTTAGGAAGCAGTTCAAAGGCCAATGGATGAGTAAGAATGTCACTTTTTAGTTTAAGAAGCGCCTCGTCCAGAATCTCTTTGTGATCAAAAATAAGGGGACCTACCTCATTTACCTTGTGCCATTCTGCAACATTCAGAAGTTTTGAAGAATCAAAGTTTGACAGTTTTACAAGAGAATAAAAGGCGACCGTTACTACCCTTTCTGTCTTCAAACCGTTTTTCTTTATCCATTCGTAATCCATCTCCCTTCTTTTCAACCTGTCAAGTTCGCTGAAAACCTGGAACTGCTTCATAAATATTTTTTCAGCACCTGCCTGCTCTTTCAGCACCCTTATTGCTGTATCTTCAATCCTCTCAGTCAGCCTTACGTGGTTGCCAGGCAATTTCCACTCAATATGAATCTCATTATTATATTCAATGATCTCTTTTCTTAAAAGCACCTTGAGCTCTCCCTCGCTATAACCGAAAATCACACAATCTATGGAGAGGTTCGGAATTACCTTATATTCTTCTCTCATTATTCACTTTATTAGACACACAAATATAACTAAAAAATTCATTTATTAAAGAGCTCAATAAATTCAAAAAAATATTCTTAGTGTTAAAAATACACGTTTATTTGCATATCAATATTAAATATTTATATTTGTATTTAGTTATTGTATTTTTAACACTTTGAAATTAATGTGCAAGTTATGAAGAGCCCTAAAACAACAGTACGAAAACTCCAGGTTTCATTAATTGTATTCTTGGTTACAACTTTTTTTATAATTACACTTATGCCGGCATGTTCGGAAAAAGGCCCCAAAAACACCGAACAACAGATATCCGATATTCTTGGCAAAATGACTTTAGAGGAAAAGGTGGGGCAAATGGCCCAGATAACACTTGATGTCATCGGAAAAGGAGATACGGCCTATACAAGTTATGAACCCTTTGAACTTGATACGGCAAAACTGAGAAAAGCAATTTGCGACTATAAAATCGGGTCTGTTTTGAATACAAGCAACAACAAAGCAATCGGAGTCACTTTGTGGAATAAGATTGTATCAGAAATTCAGGATTATGCAATCAACAAGACCCGAATGAAAATTCCGGTTATTTATGGTATAGATGCTATCCACGGGAACCATTATACAGCAGAGGCTACAGTTTTTCCTCAGCAAATCGGGCTTGCAGCAACATGGAATCCAGAACTTGTACGTGAAACGGCAAGAATTACTGCCTATGAAACAAGAGCAAGCAACATCTCTTGGAATTTTGCCCCTGTGCTGGACCTTGGTGCCGATCCAAGATTTCCCAGACAGTTCGAAGGGTTTGGTGAAGATCCATATCTCTGCACTATCCTCGGAGTTGCAATGATTGAAGGATATGAAGGGAATGATGTTTCTGACAAGGAGCGTGTTGCTGCTTGTGCAAAACATTACCTTGGATATGCAGTCCCATATTCAGGAAAAGACCGGACTCCAGCAGTAATTCCTGAGAATTATCTGCGCGAGTATCATTTACCAGCATTCAAGGCAGCAGTCAAAGCCGGGGTTCATACTTTCATGGTCAACTCAGGGATAATAAATGGTATTCCAGTACATTCAAATAGTTATATAATAACTGACATTCTTAAAAAAGAGCTTGGTTTTAATGGGATTGTAATCACAGATTGGAATGATATCGACAATCTCTACAGGAGAGATAAGATAGCAAAGGATGAAAAAGAGGCTATAAAAATTGCAATCAATGCAGGTATAGACATGTCGATGATTCCATATAAATATGAAAGTTTCTGCAAGAACCTGACTGAACTCGTAAAAGAAGGAGAGATAAGCGAGAACCGGATAGATGATGCTGTAAGGAGAATACTGAGGGTAAAAATAGCACTGGGTCTTTTTAACAGACCAGATACATTTGTGAAAGATTACCCAGATTTCGGGTCGAAGAAATTTGCTTCAGTTGCACTTGATGCTGCATCCGAATCGATTACTTTACTTAAAAACAAAAACGGCATTCTTCCTCTAAAAGGTAATATCAAAATATTAGTTACCGGACCAAATGCCAATTCAATGAGAACTCTCAACGGCGGTTGGAGTTACTCTTGGCAAGGAGAAAAGGTAGAACTATTCACTCAAAAATTCAACACATTTTTCGAGGCAATTCAAGACAAGTTCGGAATGTCCAATGTAACTTTCGTTCCTGGCGTTTCCTATATCATGGATGGAAAATACTTTGAAGAAAAGGAAGATAAATATTCAGAGGCCATAAACAAAGCAAGAAGCAGTGATGTTATTATATTATGCTTGGGAGAAAATAGTTATACAGAGAAACCCGGGGATCTGAACGACCTTAGCCTGAGTGACCTTCAATTAAAACTTGCTCTTGACCTTGCTAAGGCCGGTAAACCAGTAATTTTGGTACTAAATGAGGGACGACCTCGCACATTCAGTAAAATTGAGTCATATATGTCAGCGGTAATACAAACATACCTTCCCGGTGACTTCGGAGGGGATGCACTTGCAGCAGTTCTCAAAGGAGATGTGAATCCTTCCGGCAGACTTCCATATACATATCCTGCATATCCTAACTCAACTGTCGTATATTATCATAAACCATCCGAGGAACAAACCCCTATAGAGGGTGTTTATAAATATGAATCAGATTATAATCTTCAATATACATTCGGATTTGGTCTGAGCTACACAACCTTCACATACTCCAACCTCTCTCTGAGCAAGTCTGATCTAATATACGAGAATGATTCCCTGAAAGTATCTGTTGAAGTAAAAAACAGTGGGACACTTGCCGGAAAAGAAGTAGTACAATTATACACCTCAGATATTATCGCTTCGGTTACACCCGATTCGAAAAGACTGAGGAAGTTCAAAAAAATATTTCTTAACCCAGGAGAAACTAAAAAAATAGAATTTACGCTTAAGCCTGAGGATGTCGCTTTCGTCAACACACAGAACAAATTAGTGGCGGAACCAGGTGCTTTCACCGTAACAATAGCAAATCAACAAAAAGAATTTCGTTTAAATAAGAATTAACCTTTACTAACAAACAATCACTATGAAGGATTCCTTAAAAATAATCAACAAAAGCAAACGCATGGCATTAGCTGCTGTCCTGTGCGTTCTTTGGGCTCCTGTAATGGCGCAGCCTGTATTGGTGTCCGGAAAAGTATCGGACGACTTAAAGAATCCAGTTTCAGGCGCAAATGTCATAATCAAAGGGACTCAGACAGGTACAAGTACCGACTCTGATGGTTTCTTCAAGCTACAGGCCGATAAAAATTCTACGCTTGTCTTCTCTTTCATCGGAATGAAAGACAAAGAAGAGGCAGTAAACGGCAGAAACATCATAAATGTCGTAATGGAAAATACAGTTATTGACCTTTCTGAATTAGTAGTAATAGGGTATGGTACAAGCAGAAAAAGAGATATGACAACTGCGATCTCTGTTGTTTCTACAAAAGATTTTTCTGAACGCCCGATTACAAATGTTGCACAGGCAATACAAGGTAAAGCAGCGGGAGTACAGGTTGTCCTGCCTTCCGGCAAACCTGGTGGCGAGGCGTTCATACGTGTCAGAGGTGCTACATCAGTACTTGCGGGCAATGAGCCATTGTATGTAATTGATGGAGTGCCTACGACAAGTATGCAAACTGTCAACCCTCAGGATATCGAGTCTGTACAGGTTCTTAAAGATGCCTCCTCTGCAGCAATTTATGGTGCAAGAGCCGCTAACGGAGTTGTCATAATCACTACCAAACGTGGCAAAAGCGGACAGGTATCAGTTTCCTTCAATTCATATTTCGGTTTCTCAAATATCAGCAATGACATTAAAGCACTCAATACCGAGCAGTACAGAGAGCTTATGGCTGAGGTCAAAGGCGCAGGGACCGTTCCAGATACCGAGACAAATTATACTGACTGGATTTCTGAGACATTCAAAACCGGAAGTATTCAGAATTATCAGATCTCAGTTACAAGTGGTTCTGATAAATCACAGTTTTTCTTTTCTGGTGGATACTCAAATGAGAAAGGCATCGTAAGTCCTGCCAAGAATAAAAAATTCACTTTCCGTGTAAACACCGACACAAAACTTTATGAATGGCTTAAGTTCAACACCAACATAAGCTTCATTAACAACTACTTCAACGACGTTAACGATAACTTGAATTCTATGAGGGGAGGAACAATCCTCAGCGCAATCAATACCCCTCCTTTCCTCCATATCTGGGATCCAGAGAACCCAGAACAATATGAGGTCAACCCATACCAGAACTCTTGGGAGAACCCTCTTGCATACGCCTCAAGATCAAATATTTCAAAGACCAACAGAGTCCTCGCTAATGCAAATACGGAAATTTCTCTGCTTAAGGATCTAAAGCTCAAATCAAATTTTGGTATTGATGGGTATGAATATCAGAGAGATTTGTACATTGACCCTATACGTACAGTATATGGGCGTTCAGAAAACGGTCTTGGGGAGGCAGATAAGTCAAATTCGCTTGTATGGCTTATTGAGAATGTCCTTACATACGATAAAAATATCGGAGATCACTCCTTCTCAATCCTTGCAGGTCAGTCCTCTCAATCATCAAGATGGGACCAGTCTTACATCTCTGCAAAAGACTTTCCCGAAAACACCTCTGTCAAGACAATCAATGCTGCCAATCAGATCACGTATGCAGCTTCATCAGCCTCTGAGTGGAGCATTGCCTCATTCTTCAGCAGACTGACATACAACTACCAAAGTAAATACCTCGTTACAGCAAACCTGCGTTATGATGGTTCATCAAAGCTTGCTCCAGGGAACCAGTGGGGATTCTTTCCTTCAATTTCAGGTGCATGGAGAATCTCATCAGAACCATTCATGAAAGATATAGATTTCATAAGCGACTTTAAAATCCGCGGAGGTTGGGGTAAAAACGGTAACCAGGAAGGTATCGGTGACTATGCCTGGCAAGCTTTGTATGGTTTTTCCCGCCGCTCTGCAACCAGCCCTCTGTCTGGCCCTGGAATCTATCAAAGCTCCATCGAGAACAAATCTCTTAAATGGGAAGAGACCTATCAGACAAATATCGGTATAGACCTCTCATTACTTGAAAACAAAATAACTTTTACAGGTGATGTCTATTGGAAAAATACAGATGGCCTTCTGGTGAATGTTCCGCTCCCTTCAGGTGCTGCACCAGTTGGTTATATAACCAGAAATGACGGCAAAATGAAAAATTGGGGTATTGAACTCACACTCGGTGCCAGTAATTATGATCATCCGGTAAAATGGAGTACAAATGTGATTTGGTCAATGAACAGGAATAAAGTCACTGCTCTTGAACTTTCTAAGATTTACAACTACGCAAAGCTCGAAAGCAACAATGAATATGTAATTCGGATGAGTCCAGGGTACGCACTCGGAACATTCTACGGATATGTTGCAAAAGGAGTTGATCCAGAGACTGGTAATATGATTTATGAAGACAGGAACGACAACGGTTCTACCGATCCAGATGACCGGACAGTCATAGGCAATGCACAACCAGATTTCATCTATAGTCTCAACCAGACAGTATCATATAAAGGATGGAATCTCAATATATTTTTCCAAGGTTCACAAGGCAATGACATATTCAATGCCTCAAGGATAGACACCGAAGGCATGTTTGACAATAAAAACCAGACAACCGAAGTCCTTAGAAAATGGATGCGTCCCGGCCAGATTACAGATATTCCTCGTGCAGTAAGCGATGGAAGCACATATAACGTTCACAATTCGACAAGGTTTGTAGAGGATGGTTCATACTTGAGGCTCAAGACTCTCACCCTCTCTTATTCACTACCGGAAAAGTGGTTCAAAAAAATCAATATCAAGAACCTTACCCTTTACGCCACCGCCAACAATCTGTTTACGATAACAAATTATTCAGGATTTGACCCCGAAGTGAATTACGGCGGGAATGATAGTGTAATTCAAGGTGTTGACTATGGCACATACCCTCAGTCAAAATCTTATATATTTGGTGTTTCATTAAAATTTTAATTTATTATACAATGAAATTAAGTAAATTACATATAATAGCTG
>JBAYMP010000027.1:0-30543 GCA_041663505.1 Bacteroidales bacterium
AAACCTTTATTGCTACAAACGACCCTAAATCAAACACCCTTTTCTCCAGTTGATTCCGTTTTTCTTGAAAAACATAAAATGGCCTCATAAAAAGCAAATAATCATTGAATAAATAAATTTATTACTAAAAAATAGATTTTGTACCTTTAGACTAATTTTAAATCAGAGTTTTTGCGCAGACTCCCGTTAGTAACAATTTTGACGCAACCAAATTGAGAACATCGGAATCTATAAAAAGTAAAATTTAAAAATTAACAGAGATGAAAAAGCTGATATTATTAATCGTTCCTGCATTGTTTTTATTCTTTTCCTGTGAGAAAGATGATATCTTCCCCCGAGTAGAAAACACAACAAGTGGAGAAAAATGGACAATTCAAATAGGGAGTTCTCCAATAGAAGTTTATAACCAGCTTCAAGAATTAGGAATAGAGAAAAAAATTGGTTCTGTAGCTATAGTGTATAGAAAGCCATATTCAAAACCAGAAGAAATACAGAATATTTTAGGTTTTTACCGGGCTATAACTTTAGAAACTAAATCGGGAGTTACAGAGCGGGCTGTTATCGGATTCAATAACGAAAAAGTTAGTTCCATAGAAACAGGAGGAGCATTGTTGGACTATATTTCCGCTTGGCCTTCAGATACACCTGATGAAATTACAATCCATATTAATGACCAGACAGATATCGTATATCAGAAATTATTAGACATTTGCCAAATCTCCCCATACAATAATTATCAGATTATTCTTCCTGACAAGTCGTTGGAAGATCCTTTCGACCCAGACATGGCTAATTACGATGAATGGGCATTTTATTTTCAGGAAAATATCAGTACAAGCATCGTTGGAAGGTCATTCGTAAGATTATTTTTCGACAATAAAAAGTTGGTTAAAATTAGACACGAATATAACGAAAACGAAGTAGTTAATTAAGATGGTCAAAAACAACAGGCAACAAGACCAAAAATTAACCGAATCAATGACTATGAATAAAAACTGTTGCAAACAATATATAAAAATAATAGCCGAGACAGTAGTAAATTCAAGGGTTGTAGCCCGCTTCAACTTTTCTATAAAATAGACAGGAAAGTGCTACGCAGTCGGCTATTATTCTTATACTGAACGTTAGCGGGCAATTGTATAATAGAGTCAAAACAGGAGCTTAAACAAAACTAAAATATGGCAATAACCAGAAAAATACAAGTTGAGGGTAAAGAAATTACGGTAATTCTTGAGAAAAAACAAGAATTTATCTCCTTGACAGATATGCTGAAAGCCAAAGACGGTGATTTTTTTATCTTCGATTGGTTACGTAATCGTAACACAATTGAGTATCTCGGTATCTGGGAGTCGGTTTATAATCCTGATTTTAATTATGGCGAATTTGCCATAATTAAATTTAGCTGGGTATTACTACAATAAATTGATTTTAAACGGAGGTTATTAGACAGACTGACGTTGGGTGACATGCAAAAAAGTTAGTTACTATGATTAAAAAAACTACTTTAATACTCAGTTTAACTTTACTCAGTTTAAGTTCGTTGCTTGGACAAGTAAACGTTAAACACTATGATTTGGATTACGAACTCGATTTTGTCAACAATAAATTATTTGGTGTTGCAAAGTTGAGTATTAGCGGACAGGAAGACACTTTGAATCTTTTATTATACAGGCTATTAAAAGTAACATCAATAACGGACTCTTTGGGCAATAGCATTGATTTTACACAAGAGGTTGTATCATTTGAAGGCTTTGAAGAACTTCAAGTAAATCACATACAGATTTCTTTACCTAATCAAAATAAGTCAATATTAACACTTCGCTTTAATGGTTATGTATTAGGATATGCAGAAACGGGGATGAAATATGTCAAAGATCATATCTCCCCTGAATTCACAATAATTCGTATGGATGCTTTCAGTTATCCTGTACTTGGAAGACCTTCTGTAGAGGATTTAAGAGCAAGTGCAACGAATAATTTTTTTGATTATAACATATCAGTTACTATTCCTGATTCTTTAAATGCCGTAACTCTTGGAAAAGTAACTCAAGTTAGCAAACATGCAAAACAGACAAGATATGCATACCAAAGTATTCAACCCACATGGAGAGTGGATGTTGCTGTTGGAAAATATGCCACATTAAAAAAGAACAATTTCAATATACATTATTTCAAAGAAGACAGTGCCGGTGCCCGCAGGGTACTTCGTGCGGTAGAACAGACAAGTGAACTTTACAATAGTTGGTTTGGGAAAAAAGACTTAGCTAATTTCACTATAATAGAAATTGAGGATGGTTATGGCTCTCAAACTGATAAGTGTGGCATTATCCAAACAGCGACAGCATTTAAACAATCTGAATATTTAGAAGAAGTATATCATGAAATTTCCCATTTATGGAATGTTCCGCATATTGACAAAGCACCATGTCGTTTAGAAAGTGAAGGTTTAGCCATGTTTTTACAGTTTTTAGTCAAAGAAAAAATTGAAAATAAAAATAACTATCTGGAAGAGAGGGCGCAATCAACATTAAAAAAGGTAAAAAAACAAATTGCAGACAGTGAAGAATTTTCGAGCACACCCATCATAGAGTATGGAGAAAAAAACATAACAGATTATTCATACTACAAGGGAATGTTATTTTTCTATGTTCTTTACCATACAGTGGGGGAAGAAGCATTTTTTAAAGCAATGAAAGGATATTATATAACTTTTGAAAATTCAGGTTCGACGACCAAAGAATTTGCAGAATATTTAAAAAATAACTTTAAAAGTAACAAAGTAGACAAACTGGTAAATGATTGGATATTTACAAGTCAATCAACCTCTTATTTATTAAGTTGCGAAAAGGCTGAAGATTTATGGAAGTAAAAAGCACGAAAGCCTAACAGGCATTACAGTCCATTAAAACGGGCGATATAGCAGAACCGTTAGCCATAATATTAAAAACAAGACCATCTATAATGAAAAAAATTATTTTACTAGTATTATTATTTATTCCAATAATTGGGAGTTCACAGAATAATAGAGTTATTGACTGGGACTCCGATTTGAATTTCCTTAGAGCAGAATTGCCGAAAAACCATTATAATCTTTATAGTGTAAAGAGTGAAAAGGATTATTTTGAAGGTATCGAACAAATATCCCGAGAAGTGAATAAACTATCGGATTTTTCAATCGCAGTTAAGTTGCAACAGTTGATAGCTACTTTTGGAGACTCCCACACTATGGTAGGTTGGTCTCAATTCGCCGACAACAATAAAATTTTACCATTGTATCTCTTATGGTTCCAAGACGGACTCTATATTATTAATTCGACCGAAGAGAATAAAAGCATATTGGGTTCTAAAATTTTAAAGATTAACGGTACTCCACTCTCTATAATTACCGACTCTTTAAGAACTTTAGTCACTGCAGATAATAATGCTGTCATTAAAAAAGAGTTACCTAAGTTAATCCTATATGTTCAGCTTTTGGAACATTTTGGTTTTATCAAAACAGATTCTATTGACCTGCTTCTTGAAAATCAGAAAGGAGAATTGTTGAATTATTCAATAAAACCCAGTGTCATGACCAAGCAAAATAGACGGTCTTTTATGCCGGATTCTATTGCCCTTTGTTATAAAAATGGAAGATCATTATTCGTAGATACTATCCTAAGAAAGGACGATACATACTACATTCAATACAATATGTGCGCAAGCCGAGAATTTCCACCACAAAGATTTCGTGGGAATCCAGAGCTGTTGCCTTCTTTCAATGATTTCAAGAAAAACATAATAGAAACCATCAACAATAATGATTTTGATAAGGTTGTTTTTGATATCCGTTTCAATAGTGGTGGGAATTCTGCCCCAGGTACAGAATTGATACGGGAACTGTCCACAATAAAGAAAATCAATAAAAAGGGGAAATTATACGTCATTATTGGAAGAGAAACATTTTCCTCGGCAATAATAAATGCTATGGATTTTAAGAATATGACACAAGCCATTTTTGTAGGGGAGGAAACCTCTGGTAAGCCGAATCATTTTGGTGAAATAAAGCTACTTCAACTTCCAAGCTCTGGTTTGAAAATTCAATATTCTACTAAGTACTTTAAGAACTCGACTTTAGACATAAACACAATAACTCCGGATCATATTGTAGATGTTAGTTTTAAAGACTTTAAAAGAGGTCATGACCCCGTATACGACTGGATAATAGAACAATAAACACTATGGCAACACGCGGTAATGGTAGGACAAGACAAGGACCTTAACAGAGATAAACTAATATGCAAAAAACGACTTTTAAAATCAATAAAATGGACTGTCCATCTGAAGAACAAATGATTCGGATGAAACTTAATGAACAAATTTTCCAGCGTCTTGATACATTAAAATTCGACACTTTAATTCTCTCGACTGTTACGGTTGACAATTTTACGACAACTTACAATCAAAATGACGAAAGGAAAACCTTATGGACTGTTTTAATAATCAATTTTTTGTTCTTCGCCATTGAAATTGTGACAGGACTTATATCAAACTCAATGGGCTTAGTTGCTGACAGTTTGGATATGTTGGCTGACAGTATTGTTTACGGGCTGGCATTAATCGCTGTTGGCGGAACAGTAGTCAGAAAAGAGAACACCGCTGAATATAATGAAGATAATTACCCTTATAATACTGAATCAAATAACGGATAATATGAAAAAGCTTTTATTTGCATTTGTGCTTAGTCTAATTACTTTTAATTTCACTAATGCACAAACAGTTATAGTAAATCCGGACGGGACCCATTCTGTTTCCACCGACAGTGGGGAAGGAACGTCTGATACGCATCCCCTCATTCTAAAGTCGCCAGATGGCACAATACTTTTGAATGTGGGACTGACAAATGGTTGTCCTGTATATAGTTTAGACTATAAAAGCAGGCATGTTATAGAGCCAAGCAGTTTAGGTCTGGAGCTGAAAAACGGTCAGAACCTTACACAAGGTTTTGACATTACAAAGTCTGAGATTTCATCTTTTGACGAATCGTGGCAGCCAGTATGGGGCGAGGTAAAGACCATCCGCAACAACTATAACGAACTTGCTGTCACTCTTACACAAGCAAGTACACAACGTTATATTATAGTTCGTTTCCGTCTGTATAACGACGGATTGGGTTTCCGGTATGAGTTTCCTCAGCAGGATAATCTGGGCCATTTTATCATTAAAGAAGAGAGAACTCAGTTCGCATTGGCCGGTAACCACAAGGTCTTCTGGTTACCAGGTGATTACGATACACAAGAGTACAGCACAGTCACATCAAAGCTATCGGAAGTAAGAGGTCTTATGAAGTCTGCTATTACCGGAAATTCATCGCAGACACCTTTCTCTCCTACCGGAGTACAAACCCCGTTAATGCTAAAAAGCAACGATGGCCTGTATATTAATATCCACGAAGCAGCATTGGTCGATTATTCATGTATGTCGCTTAATATAGACGATAGAAATTACATTCTGGAATCGTTCCTTACACCCGATGCGATTGGCGATAAGGGTTATTTGCAAACTCCGTGTAACTCACCATGGCGCACAATTATTGTAAGTGATAAAGCAACTGAGATTCTGGAGTCAAAACTGATTTTGAACCTGAATGAACCTTGCAAGTATGCCGATGTTTCATGGATTAAGCCAATAAAATACGTAGGTGTATGGTGGGAGATGATCACAGGACGAAGTTCATGGGCATACAACGACCTAAACAGTGTTAAAATAGATCAGCTCGACTACTCAAAGACACAGCCCAATGGCAGACATGCCGCTAATACAGCTCATGTTAAGGAGTATATTGATTTTGCTGCCCTACATGGTTTTGATGCTGTATTGGTCGAAGGTTGGAACGTAGGCTGGGAAGACTGGACCGGTAAATGGAAAGACTATGTTTTTGATTTTGTAACTCCATACCCTGATTTCGATGTACAGGAGATTCATCGGTATGCCGCCAGCAAAGGTGTTCAAATGATAATGCACCACGAGACATCGAGCTCCGTGCGCAATTACGAACGTCACATGGATAAAGCCTATCAGTTTATGGTTGACAATGGTTATCATGCTGTTAAAAGTGGATATGTAGGCGATATACTTCCCCTGGGCGAGCATCATTACGGGCAGTGGATGGTAAACCACTATATGTATGCAATTAAAAAGGCTGCAGACTACAAGATTATGGTGAATGCGCACGAAGCTGTGCGTCCGACAGGCTTGTGCCGTACCTATCCCAACCTCATTGGAAATGAATCGGCCCGCGGTACAGAGTATGAGGCTTTCGGCGGAAGTAATCCGGACCATACAACCATTTTGCCATTTACAAGGTTGATGGGCGGGCCTATGGATTACACGCCTGGTATTTTTGAAACTAAAATTTCCAAGGTAAATCCTAAAAACAACTCTTTTGCACACACAACACTTGCCCGCCAGTTGGCTTTATATGTTACAATGTACAGTCCGCTTCAAATGGTTGCAGATCTGCCAGAGAATTACAATCATTTTTTAGATGCTTTTCAGTTTATCAAGGATGTTGCTATAGATTGGGATGACACTAAGGTTATTGAAGCAGAGCCTGGCGACTATATTACCATCGCACGCAAAGCAAAAGGAACAGGCAACTGGTTTATTGGAAATACCAGCGATGAAAACGGACATAAATCTAAATTCAAGCTCAGTTTCCTTGATGCAGGCAAAAAATACCAGGCAACCATATATGCAGATGCCAAAGATGCCCATTTCGAAAAGAATCCTCAGGCATATACAATACAAAAGATTGAGGTAACAAATAATACGGAAATAAACCTCAAAGCAGCTCCGGGCGGCGGATTTGCCATAAGCATCATTGAAATACCCGATGCACTACGTATATCTATTTTAGCTCGTCCTGGTGATATCTCAAACGGAGTTACGCTGAAATCAGTCATGACAGATGGACCGCCATTCCTATAACGCCAACTAATAATAATGTTAGGAAATTTGTTATGAAAAAGAAATTTTGTTTTCACAATCACAGCTATAGTAACATGAAGTTTAAAGGAGTTATTTTCGATTTAGATGGGACATTGGTTAATTCACTTGAAGATTTAGCAGATTCAATGAATATTGTTCTTCAAAATTATAATTTACCTACTCATGATCTTCAAGCCTACAAGTATTTGATTGGTAATGGGATTAGAAATCTGGTGCGTAGGGCCTTACCCGAATCAGATTCAGAAGAGGAATTAATTAATAAGTGTTTTAATTCAATGATTGAGGTATACCGTAATAACTGCATTAATAAAACAAAACCTTATATTGGTATTGTCGACTTGCTTGATGAGTTGGTTTCGCGTCAGATGAAATTAGCAGTATTATCTAATAAGGCTGATGAACTCACAAAGAAGATTGTATCGGACCTGCTGCCAAATTGGAATTTCGAAGCAATAACCGGATTAAGCAATGAAGCAAATAAAAAACCAAACCCATTTGGTGCTCTTCAAATAAGCGAAAAATCAGGAGTGCGTCCTGAAAAAATAATTTATGTGGGTGATACCGGCATTGATATGCAAACTGCAAATAATGCCGGAATGTATGCAGTAGGTGCGTTATGGGGTTTCCGAACGAAGGAAGAATTGATTTCAAACGGTGCGAAGTATTTGTTAAACCATCCTTTGGATTTAATTCAAATCCTTTGAGTTATCGTATCTGGTAGTGAATTTTAACAATTATCCTCATTATGTGTTGATAAATGAAATATAACGTATGACAAAAACAGCTATGTACGAATAGCATTAAAGCATAGGAGGTATTAAAAATGGAAAAGACTACACAATTTGTGATTACAATTAGCCGTCAACTGGGGTGTGGCGGTGCCTATTTAGGACAACAACTAGCAGAAAAAATGAATATTTTTTATGCAGACCGTGAAATCATCCGCAAAGCTGCCAAACAACTTTCGACATTGGAAGAGGACTTGGAATTGCGCGATGAAAAAGTATTTTCATTTTGGAATTCTTTTTTTCAAACAACGACATTTATCCCGGATGTATATATTCCTCAGAAGATGATGACTCCGACAGACCGTGAACTGTTCGAAGCCGAAACAGAAGTAATTGAACATATTGTAAAAGAACGTTCTGCAGTTATTATCGGTCGATGTGGATTTCACATCTTTCGTGAATATCCAAATCATGTAAGTATATTTTTACATGGTGATATTGCATTCAGAAATGAACGGATTAAGAAGCAGTATAATGTATCAAAAGAGGTTGCCGGGAAAATGATCGCTCAAAACGATAAAGAAAGAGCTTTATATTGCAAAACATTTACCGGAAAAGATTGGGCTGACGCAAGAAATTATGACATTTGCATTGATACAAGCAAGGTGGATATTGACAAAACTGTAGAGTTAATTTTGAACTATTTGAAATTAACCCAAAAATGAAACAAAAAATAATAATTGTAGGCGCAGGTTTTGCGGGTATACGACTGACAACAAATTTAGATGAGGAATTATTTGATATTCTATTAATTGACAAAATAAACCATCATCAGTTTCAGCCCTTGTTTTATCAAGTGGCGACCTCACAAATTGAGCCTTCGAGCATCTCTTTTCCGATACGCTATGTTTTCAGGAATAAAAAGAATGTGCAGATCAGACTTGCAGAAGTTACCAACATTGACCGCAGTAGAAACACCGTTAATACAACCATCGGGGAATTTGAATATGACATTTTAGTAATTGCGATGGGGTGCAAAACTAACTTCTTTGGCAATGAGGAGATTAAAAAAAATGCACTTACATTAAAGTCTACTTACGATGCAATTAGAATAAGGAATCATATTCTAATGACTTTTGAAAATGTTATTTCAGCTTCAGAAGATAAAAAAGAGGAATTATTAAATTTTGTTATTGTAGGTGCGGGAGCTACCGGAGTTGAGATAGCCGGGGCATTTGCCGAAATAAAAATGCATGTCTTACCAAAAGATTATCCAAAAATTGATTTTTCAAAATTCAATATCTTTTTAGTAGAGGGAAGCAAGCACACCTTGAACAATATGAGCGAGAAATCAAAGCTTGCTTCCGAAAAATATTTGCGGGCTATGGGAGTAAACATATTGACGGAAACATTTGTAAAAAACTATGATGGTGAAGTGTTAACTTTAAATAATGGGATAACGATAAAAACAAGAACTGTCATTTGGGCGGCAGGCGTTACAGCTAATTCTATTAACGGTTTACCTGATGGAAGTATCACTTTTGCCAACAGAATAAAAGTAAACCGCACAAATTTGGTAGAGGGTTGCACTAACATTTACGCATTAGGTGATATTTGTTATATGGAAACTCCTTTATATCCAAAAGGGCATCCACAGGTTGCTAATGTAGCTATTAATCAAGCTAAAACTTTAGCAAAAAATCTAAAAGCTATTATTCAAGGCAAAATTCAAATTGAATATGAGTATAAAGATTTAGGTTCTATGGCAACTGTTGGCAGGAATAAAGCAGTTGTCGACTTGAAATCAATAAAAATGGAAGGTTATTTTGCTTGGTTCATTTGGATGTTCCTGCATCTGATGCTCATCCTGAGTGTAAAAAACAAACTGATTATTTTTATCAACTGGGCATGGGCATATATAACAAAAGACTCGTCACTCCGACTTATATTAACACAAAATAAAAACAATGGTAATTTGACGTTTAAAAAAATGAACCCAAGATGAAATAACCACACATAATAAATTTACAGATGTTAGAGGAGTATTCCCGTAAAAAATCCTTATCGCAGATTATTGCTAACTCCAGCAACAGCGATGGGGAGGCGCACCTAAATAAGAACCTTACCGTACTGGACTTAACGGCCTTAGGTGTTGCAGCCATTGTCGGAGCCGGCATATTCAGTACTATTGGAAACGCAGCTTATAACGGTGGCCCTGCTGTCTCTCTCCTTTTCATCTTTACTGCAATTGCCTGTGGTTTCTCTGCCCTTTGCTACGCAGAATTTGCCTCTCGCATTCCTATAAGCGGCAGTGCTTATACATATGCATATGTCAGTTTTGGAGAGCTAATTGCCTGGATTATAGGCTGGGATCTTATAATGGAATATGCGGTCGGGAATATAGCCGTAGCCATCTCCTGGTCGGAATACTTCTCCGGTTTGATGAACGGGTTTGGCCTCACCCTTCCTCAATATCTGACTACCGATTTTCACACCGCCTCACATGGTTTTACCGAAGCTTCATCACTAATGGCCTCTGGTACCGATTTTCATACCCTCAGCGCATCTTTGCAAGAGTCTTTCATGGCATGGAGCAATGCTCCTCAACTATTTGGAGTGCGTATTATTGCTAATATTCCCGCCTTCTCCATTGTTGTTTTTATTACAGCTCTTGTTTATGTAGGCATACATGAGACAAAGATTGCAAGCAACATTATGGTAATGATAAAGATACTTATTCTGATACTGGTAATAACCGTAGGATCATTTTATGTGAATCCAGATAATTGGACTCCCTTTGCACCAAACGGACTGGGAGGTGTATTGAAGGGGGTTTCGGCAGTCTTCTTTGCCTACATAGGGTTTGATGCAATATCTACCACTGCTGAGGAGTGCAGAAATCCTCAGCGAGATCTTCCAAAGGCAATAATCTACTCACTGGCTATATGCGTTATATTATATATTGCAGTAAGTCTTGTACTTACAGGCATGATTAGTTATAAAGAGCTGGCTGTGGGAGATCCTCTGGCATATGTGTTTCACAGATTGAATCTTAACTGGCTCTCTGGAGTAATTGCAGTAAGTGCAATTATTGCAATGACAAGTGTGCTGCTGGTGTTTCAGGTAGGACAACCCCGCATTTGGATGAGTATGAGCAGAGACGGACTTATTCCTCATCGTTTTTCCAAGGTTCACAAACGCTTCAAGACCCCCTCATTTGCAACCATAATAGCCGGAATTTTTGTTGCCGTACCCACCCTTTTTATGAATCTTACAGCGATGACCGATTTGACCAGTATAGGTACTCTTTTTGCTTTCATTTTAGTGTGCGGTGGAATATTGGTGATTGATAAAGATGATCACGGTCCAAATAAGTCCGGTGGATTTCGTGTTCCATACTGCAACAGTCGCAAGTTTTTGCCTCCGATTGTTATTACTGTTCTCTTTCTTGTTTTTTATCTTAATTTCGAAGGAGTTACAAATTTTTTCTCACTAAATTACCCTATAAACCAGCAACTCTCCTTCCGGACTGTATTAATACATAAAATTCCCATGCTGGTTTATATTATATCTTCCATATTTATAATCTACTATGCGATACGAAGGGAGTCATCTTTAATTCCTGTTTTGGGGCTGCTTATCAATATTTACCTGATTACAGAACTTGGTGTGACAAACTGGCTCAGGTTTTTGATATGGCTGGCAATAGGGCTTGTACTTTATTTTCTGTACGGTCACAAGCACAGTAAATTGAATTGCAGCTAAAATTTCTCTTAAATAATAGGGCACATTTTTTGTTTCTGTTTCACCTGAATTTGCTGTGTTAGCGTAAATTTCATAAATTTGTCGCAATAATATTATTATTATTGAAATAATTAAAAAATCAATATGATCTTTCAGTTTCTAACAGCTTTTGCCCAAGAGGGTGTCGAGGCTGCATCGCAAGCGGTTATCCCCGTTAAAGAGGAGGTATCTTTTTCACTTATAGATATGGCAATTAAAGGCGGACCGTTGATGATACCTCTGGCCCTACTCTCGGTTTTGACTATTTATATGTTTGGAGAGAGATGGTGGGCAATAAGAAAGGCCTCTCAGATAGATGAAAATTTTATGAAAAACATTCGCGACTATGTGCACGAAGGAAAAATCAAATCTGCAATAACCCTTTGCCAGTCACAGAATACACCTATTGCCAGACTGATAGAGAAAGGCATTCAAAGAATTGGCAGACCACTCCCGGATATTGATGCTGCAGTTGAAAATACGGGGAATGTAGAGGTTGCGAAACTGGAGCGAGGATTACCTTTGCTTGCCACAATCGCCGGAGGTGCCCCTATGATCGGTTTTCTCGGGACCGTTGTTGGTATGATCCAGGCTTTCTACAATATGGCCCAGGCAGGAAATAATATAGATATATCCCTTCTTTCCAGCGGTATATATGTAGCAATGGTGACCACAGTAGGCGGTCTTGTTGTAGGTATTATTGCCCTTTTCGGTTACAATTATCTGGTTGCCCGAATTGACGATGTTGTATTTAAAATGGAGAGTTATACAATTGAGTTTATGGATATGCTCCACGAACCTGCAAATAAACAATCGTAATAGCTATGATATTAAAACGTCGTGCAAAGGTAGAACCCAATTTCAGCATGTCTTCGATGTCGGACATCGTATTTCTGATGCTGATTTTCTTTCTTGTGACATCCACATTGGTAAATCCCAATGCACTTAAGTTACAACTACCAAAAAGCAGCAACCAGATATCATCCAAACCAGGGGTTAGCATATCCATTAAACATTATCTGCAATCCAATACTTTCTCATTTCATATTGATGGTAACATAACACCTGTTCGCTTCGATGAAATAGAGGGTTTGGTGCAACGTAAACTTAATAATGTAGAGAATCCAACAATCTCTCTGTATGTAGACAAGAGTGTTCCAATGGAGCAGGTTGTGAATGTGATGAATATTGCAAAGCGAAATGAATATAGAATAATACTGGCTACGGCTCCCGAATAATATTATGTTTAAGCCTCCAAAAAAAACAGGAAAAGAGGAGAGAAAAGCAAAAATAGTAGGTGCAGGAATGACTGTCGGTCTTCACCTCTTGATTCTTGTTTTTCTGTTTTCTACTGGATTGAAAGCTGTTAGTTCTCACCCTGCCGAGGCGGGGATTGAGGTGAATTTTGAGAAGGAACCACTAATTGAACCATCAAAACCGATTGAGGTTAAGTCCGGCAATGAACCGAAAGCAGATAAACCGAATCCTAAAGACGATATAAGATTGGTTCAACGGTCGGAATCTGCTATAGTCGGGAAAGGTGCCAATAAGGGAGCTGAGAGCACCATGGGTGATAAGGGTGATGTGGAGCAGTATGAGGCTCCAAGATCTAAGCCAATTAACCGACGCGCACTTTTTCCAAGTGCAGCTAATAGAGATTCAGCGGCCCCCCAGGTAGCCAGAGAGATAAGTGACCGGCTCACTGCCGGTCATGCAGAAGGCAACACCAGGGTCGGCAGTATCGAAGGGGAACCCTCTGCAAGACTAGCTGGGAGAAGCCTGATGGGTAACCTTCCTGAACCTGAATATGCAGTCAATAAGTCGGGTAAAGTAATTGTTAAAATATCCGTAGACCAGTATGGTACTGTGATTAGTGCAACCCCCGGCATTAGTGGTACTACCGTACAGGACAAGACATTGTGGGAAGCGGCCAAAAAAGCTGCATTAAAGGCAAAATTCAACCTCAGCTCGTCTGCTCCTGCGGTACAAGAGGGAACAATCACCTATATTTTCAAACTTAAATAGATTATTCGTACCTGAGAGCTTCAATAGGATCCAGTTTGGATGCTCTTACTGCCGGAATATAACCCGACGCAACGCTTACAATAAGACATACCAGCACTCCGAAGAACATCCAAAGCCAGGGAATCACAAAGGGACTCTTCATTATTGCCGCAGTAAGGTTGCCGACAATAATTCCCAGAACTATTCCGAGTGCTCCTCCCAACTGACCGATAACAATCGATTCGAAAAGAAATTGTTGTTTTATTGTTTTTGAGTTTGCTCCAAGGGCTTTTCTTGTTCCTATCTCCCTGGTTCTCTCTTTAACCGAAACCAGCATAATGTTCATTAAACCAACAGCAGCACCCAGCAGGGTTATTATGCCAATGACAAAGGCGGCTATCGTAACATAAGACATAATTTTCATAACACCCTCCATCATTGCATCTGATTTTGTAACTCTGAAATCCGAACGGTCCATCGGACTCAACCGCCTGACAGATCTGAAAAGTTGTTCGGCAGCATCAATAGCTTTAGTTTGATTGACTCCTTCATTTGGAATTATCCCAATGGAGTAGAATGAGTTATCATTCAGAAATGTTGTTCTGGCGTTGGTTATAGGAATCAAAACCTGATTATCCACACCTCCTCCAAAAGTACTTCCCTGAGATTCAAGCGTGCCTACAACTTCATATCTCGCAGCACCGACAGAGATGATTTTTCCAATCGGGTTCACTCCTTTGAAGATAGATTTTACAATTTCTGAACCAATTACAGCTGTGAAAGATGTGGCTTCGAGATCTCTGTTGTTCAAGTTTCTGCCGTTGTTTATTTTAGCTCCCACATATCCGATATAGCTCTGGTCTATGGCTGTTACTCTGATAGTTGGATTTGTTTTGGCCGATCCGTACTTAATTGTTGCGTTATTTATTGCAGTTGCCGAGATTGTTGTTATTGAAGGGATTTTGTAGTTCTTCACAAAGTTCTGCGCCTGAGAGTATGTAATATTTCTTTTGTTAAGCACCCTTGTCCTTTTGTCCCCGGACTGGGTATCGGAATAAAGTGACCTGATTGAAAAGGAATTGGCTCCCATTTTACCAAAATTCTCTTTCATAAGAGCCTTAAGGGAATCTGTCGCAGTCAAAATGCCAATAAGAGAGGTTATTCCTATGGCAATTATCAAAATCGTAAGTATCGACCTTAGTCTGCTGCTTAAGATTGACTTTATGGATACATTGAAATTTTCTTTTAAAAGAGGAGTAAAGCCCAGTCTATGAGCAATTTTAGTTATGAATGCAGCCATTAGAATTGATTTCAGCTAAATAAGTATGTAAAAGTAGGAAAATATATCTTATTGACATAACTTTGCACCCGAATTCTATATAGATGAGAAATAATACAAGACCAAGTCGTCCCGGAGCAAAGTCTGCCGGTAGACCAAAAAGAACTTATGGCAGCCGTGACGGTAAGCCATTTGACAGCAACAGACCAAAAAGGTCCTCTGATTCAGAGAGGCCTAAAAGAACTTACGGAAATCGTGAAGATAAACCGTTTGACAGAGAGAGAAAGCCATTCGAAAGAGATCGTAAGTCTCCTGAAAGAGGTCGCAAGACATTTGAAAAGAGTAGCGAACCGTTTGAAAACAACAGACCTAAAAGGTCCTCTGATTCAGAGAGGCCTAAAAGAACTTACGGAAATCGTGAAGATAAACCGTTTGACAGAGAGAGAAAGCCATTCGAAAGAGATCGCAAGTCTCCTGAAAGAGGTCGTAAGTCTCCTGAAAGAGGCCGCAAGACATTTGAAAAGAGTAGCGAACCGTTTGAAAACAACAGACCTAAAAGATCTTTTGGAGAGGGTCACGCAGAGAGACCTCAAAGGGATTACCGTCCAAGAGCAGAAGCATATACCCCTAAGCCAAGAAGGCGCAAAGCCGTTGACGAAGAGGGAATCCGCCTTAATAAATTTATTGCTAATTCGGGTGTTTGTTCACGCAGGGAGGCCGATGATTATATTATCGCAGGTCTTGTTAGTGTAAACGGGCAGGTAATCACCGAACTGGGTACAAAAATTCAAGCTCAGGATGATGTTCGATTTAACGGAGAGAGACTCAGAGGAGAGGAGAAAGTCTACATTCTTATGAACAAGCCTAAAGATTTTGTCACAACCCTTTCCGACCCTAACGCAGAAAAGACAGTTATGGATCTTATTGCAGGAAATTGCTCTCAAAGAGTTTATCCCGTGGGGAGGTTGGATAAATCGACTACAGGTGTGCTTCTACTTACAAATGACGGAGAGTTGACAGAGAAGCTTACTCATCCATCAAATATGAACAAGAAGATTTACCACGTGTTTCTGGATAAAAACCTTAGCGGCAGTGACTTCAAAGAACTGATAGAAGGAGTTAATCTGGAAGACGGACCGATGCATGCAGATTCTCTATCCTACATAGATGAAGACAAAAGTCAGGTTGGACTGGAGATTCATTCAGGCAGAAACAGAGTTGTCAGAAGAATGTTCGAACATCTCGGTTACAAGGTAAAGAAGCTCGACAGAGTCTTTTTTGCAGGGCTAACCAAGAAGAATCTTCGCAGAGGTCAATGGCGTTTTCTTACAGAACAAGAGGTTGCCATGTTAAAAATGGGTGCCTTTGAATAATATGGAGAGCACAAAAATACATAAAGCAGGGTTTGTCAATATTATCGGTAACCCCAATGTTGGCAAATCTACTCTTATGAACGCACTGGTTGGCGAGAGGATCTCTATTGTTACAGCAAAAGCTCAGACTACCCGCCACAGGATAATGGGTATCGTTAACGGAGAGGATTATCAGATTGTCTACTCTGATACTCCAGGCATTCTTAAACCAAATTATGGCCTTCAGGAGCGTATGATGCAATTTGTAGAGACCGCAATAGGCGATGCAGACATTATTCTTTATGTTACCGATGTGGTGGAAAAGAGCACTAAGAATGAAGAGTACATAGACAAGCTCAACAAGGTAAATTCTCCTGTCCTTCTGGTGATTAATAAAATAGATTTAAGCAGTCAGGCAGGTATGGAAGAGATATACAAGAGGTGGCAGGAGCTAGTACCTAAGGCAGAGATATTTCCGGTTTCGGCAACTGAAAAATTCAACCTTGATTCCCTGTTCAACAGAATTCTGGAATTGATTCCTGCGAATCCCGCCTGGTATGACAAAGATGTTCTGACGGACAGAAATCTCAGATTTTTTGCTTCCGAGATAATCCGGGAAAAGATACTTCTCAACTATGGCAAAGAGATTCCGTACTGCACGGAGGTTGTTATCGATAGTTTTCAGGAGAAGGAGGATATTTACCACATAGATGCAATAATTTATGTAATGAGAGATTCTCAAAAAGGTATAATTATCGGAAATAAAGGCACTTCTCTTAAACGAGTAGGTACTCAGGCAAGAATTGATATGGAGGCTTTCTTTGAAAAAAGGGTATTTTTACAGACATTTGTAAAGGTGAATCCCAACTGGAGAGAGGATAAAAGAAAACTTAAACAGTTCGGGTACATCTTAGATTAGATAACTATAAAGAGAATGAGTACCCCAGACCTTGATTTTGACCTGGAAGCCGTTGATCCGGCAGACAATCCCGATGCTGCAGAGAGCAATAAGTATGACAAACTAATAAACGAAGGCGACAAAAAGTACAAACTTACGGGTATGTACAAAGATTGGTTCCTCGATTATGCTTCGTATGTCATTCTTGAGAGGGCAGTGCCTCATATTAATGATGGACTTAAACCTGTTCAAAGGCGTATTCTTCATGCAATGAAAAAGATGGATGATGGTCGCTACAACAAAGTAGCCAACATTATCGGGTCTACAATGCAGTATCATCCTCACGGAGATGCCTCAATAGGTGACGCGCTTGTTCAGTTGGGACAAAAAGATTTATTAGTGGATTGCCAGGGTAACTGGGGCAATATTCTGACCGGCGACAGTGCTGCAGCTCCAAGGTATATAGAAGCCAGACTTAGCAAATTTGCAAACGAAATTCTCTTTAACCCCAAGACCACTGTTTGGATGAGTTCCTATGACGGAAGAAACCAGGAACCTGTAAATTTACCTGCAAAATTTCCTCTTCTTTTGGCTCAAGGTGTTGAGGGGATTGCAGTCGGGCTTGCTTCAAAGATTCTTCCGCATAATTTTAACGAGCTGATAGATGCCTCCATCGCTTATCTGAACGGGAAAGAGTTCACCATCTATCCAGATTTTCCCACAGGCGGTTTGGCAGACTGCACAAAATATAACCAGGGTTTAAGGGGTTCTGTGATAAAAGTAAGGGCAAAAATATCTAAGCTGGATAAAAGAACTCTTGTAATAACAGAGGTTCCATTTGGACAGACTACATCAAAGCTTATTGAGTCCATTCTTAGAGCAAATGATAAGGGTAAAATTAAAATCCGGAAGGTAGATGACAACACCTCAGATGCTGCAGAGATTGTTGTCCACCTACACAACGACATCTCGCCCGACAAGACCATAGATGCACTCTACGCGTTTACAGATTGCGAAATATCTATCTCTCCAAATTCTTGTGTAATCAAAGACAATCACCCACAATTTTTAGGGGTAGACGAGATTCTTATGCATAATACAGATTATGCTAAATCGCTGTTGCAGCAGGAGCTTGAAATCAGGCTTGCAGAGCTGGAAGAAGCGTGGCACTACACATCTCTGGAGAAGATCTTTTTCGAAAAGAGAATTTACAGAGTGCTGGAACAAGAGGCCAAGAGTTGGAACAACCAGCTGAAATCTGTTGAGGAGGAGCTCCTAAAATATCAAAGCTTGCTGAAAAGAGAGATTACTCAGGAAGATGTGCTCAGACTCGTTGAGAAACCTGTGAGGAAAATCTCGATGTTCGATGTCAAACAGTTGGACGAGTCGATTCTAAAAATTGAAGCAGAGATGGAGGAGGTAAAGAATAACCTCGAGCATCTTACAGCTTTCACAATAAGATACTTCAATCAGCTAAAGAAAAAGTATGGTTCTAAATTTCCCAGAAAAACAGAATTGAGTAACTTCGAGGCAATACAAGCTACCAAGGTTGTGGTTGCCAATGCGAAACTCTATGCAAACAAGACCGAGGGTTTTGTAGGTATGGATCTCAAACGGGATGAAAATGCAGAGTTTGTTTGTGAATGTTCAGATATTGACGATATTATAGTTTTTTTAAAAAATGGCCAGTACTTTGTAACCAAAATCAGCGAAAAGGCATTCATTGGCAGAGATATAATACATATAGGAGTTTTCAACAAGAACGATGAAAGGTGCATATACAATGCAGTTTATAAGAATGGTAAGGGGGGCGACATTTATGTAAAAAGATTTGCTGTTACCGGCGTTACCAGAGATAAGGGGTACGATCTTACTCAAGGTAAAGAGGGATCACAGGTATTGTGGTTTACAGCAAATCCCAATGGAGAGGCAGAGGTACTCAAGATCTTTTTGAAACCAAGGCCAAAGCTTAAGAAACTGATTTTTGAATTCGATTTCTCCACCCTTGCAATCAAAGGAAGGGGCTCTATGGGGAATATTTTAAGCAGACACGCAATTCATAAGATTCAACTTAAATCCATCGGAGTTTCCCAATTCGGCGGACAATCGATATGGTTCGACCAGGACATCAACAGATTGAACACAGACTCCCGTGGATTGTATCTTGGAGATTTCCTCAACCACGACCACATTCTTGTAGTGTGTAAAAATGGTGAATACTACACAACAAACTACGACTTGAGCAACCGGTACCAGGGAGAGATCCAGATTATCGAAAAGCTTGATCTTCACAAAATTTATACTGCAGTCTACTTCGACGGGGAACAAAACTGCTATTACATAAAGAGATTCTGTTTTGAACCTAACGACAATATTGTAACTACTTTCATTTCAGACTCTCCCGGGTCTTTTCTTCATAACATCTCAACAGACAAGTTCCCTCAGGTAGAGATACAATTTACCGGAAAACACTCAAAACGCGCCGCTGAATATATAGATGTGGAGGAGTTTATTGCAAGCAAGAGCTTTCGTGCAAAGGGGAAGAGACTAACCACCTTTGAAGTTGGCGAAATAAATTTTGTAGAGCCTCTCGTAAAGGAAAACATCGCAGAGATTCTGGATGCAAACGGAGATGAAACAGAGAATATTGGAGAAGAGTCTGTTTCCGACACCTCAGTCATCTCTCCAACACTTTTTTAAATATGATTATCAGCCTCACCGGTTTTATGGGAGTTGGTAAGAGCACAATTTCCAAACGGCTCTCAAGACATCTCTACTGCAAAGTGATTGACCTTGACAGATTTATTGAATCCAAAGAAGGAATTTCAATTGAAGAGATGTTTGAGAGCAAAGGTGAGATCTATTTCCGCGAAAAAGAGGAGTACTACTTAAATAGACTGTTAGCCGAGAACGGGGAAAAGGTCCTTGTTTTATCCTTAGGGGGTGGAACTCTTATCTCCAAGGTAAATCAAGAGTTGATCAAAGAGAAGACCTTCTGTATTTACCTTAAGGCTAGTGAGGAGACTCAAATTGAAAGGTTGTCAAAAAGCAATAGACTCCGACCGAATATCAAGGAATTCAAGGAATTACCTACCGGAGAGTACGAAGCAGGAATCAAGAGGCTTTTTGAAATTAGGAGAGCCGGATATGAGTACTGCAGTTCTCTTATAATAGATGTAGATAACAAATCTGTCAATGATATGCTCACTGAGATAATCAATTCTATATAGTATCCTCGATAAGCTTTATGTCTTTAACTCTGAGCTGGATATTAGCAATACCTCTGTAGTAATTTTCTGCAATGGAATAGCATATGTCAACCGGGTTACCGGATTTCAGGTGCTCGAAATGTTCCGAACGGTTAAATGCTATGGCAGAGATGTGTCTGTGAAAATCGTCTTCCTGAATAAGTTCCAGTTTTAGATGTCCCGATTCCGACCCTACTTTGCGTCCGTTTCCATTGTCGTATACATTTTCGGAAATAAACACCGGCGATAGATTCCCCGGACCAAAAGGTTGGAACTGCTTTAGGACATTAAAGAATCTTGGCGTTATCTGTTTGAAATCCAAATATGTATCGATATTGATTACAGGGGTTAAAATCTCATTTGTAATTTTATTGGCAACGAAAGATTCAAATCTTTCGCAGAACTTCTTATAGTTTTCCTCTCTTAAAGTGAGTCCGGCAGCATACATATGTCCGCCAAAATTTTCCAAAAGATCCGAACAACTTTCAATCGCTTCATAAAGGTCAAACCCGGGTATACTTCTGGCAGATCCGGTAATAAGGCCGTTAGATTTACACAAAACGATGGTTGGACGATAATAGGTTTCCACAAGTCTTGAGGCAACAATTCCCAATACCCCTTTATGCCAGTCGGGGTTATATACGACAGTAGATCTGCGGAGAGAGAAATTTTCCACAAGAGAAGCCATTTCACTGGCCTCCAGTGTGATTTTGCGGTCTTCGTTCTTTCTGTCGTTATTGTGAGTATTTATAGTATCGCCAATAATCCTGGCATCATTATCGTTTCTGGAAGTGAGCAGATCCACAGCTGTCTTTCCCGACTCCATCCTGCCTGCAGCATTAATTCTGGGTCCAATCTTGAATACGATATCGTCAATCGTAATCATGTGTTTTTCCAAACCCGAGAGTTTGATTATCGAGAGAAGTCCCTTTCTGGGAGATTGATTGAGCTGCTTTAAACCGAAGTATGCCAATACTCTGTTTTCCCCGGTTATAGATACAAGGTCGGATGCAATACTGACGGCAAGCAGATCCAAGAGTGGCAGTATCTCTTCAAATGGTATCCCCTTAGTTTTAGAAAAGGCTTGCATAAACTTGAAACCCACACCGCAACCAGAAAGGTCGTCGTATGGATAACTGCAATCACCTCTTTTTGGGTCGAGAACAGCAATTGCCTCAGGTAGGTGATCGTCGGGAAGGTGGTGGTCACATATTATGAAATCAATTCCCCTCTCCTTTGCATATTTTACTTTTTCAACCGCTTTTATTCCGCAATCAAGAGCAATTATGAGTGAAAAACCATTTTCGTGAGCCCAGTCAATGCCTTTGTACGAAACTCCATACCCTTCGGTATACCTGTTTGGAATGTAATATTCAAGATTGTTTTCGCTGTATCTCCTCAGGAAAGAGTAGACAAGAGAAACAGCGGTAGTTCCGTCTACATCGTAATCTCCGTATATGAGAATCTTCTCTCCCTTGTCCAAAGCCCATGTGAGTCTTTCGACTGCCTTATCCATGTCCTTCATCAAAAAAGGGTCGTGTAGCTGATCAAGCTGAGGCTTGAGAAATGATCTTGCTTCTGCCTGTGTTTTAACGTTTCTCTGAACTAAAAGATTTGCCAACGTCTGATCAATACCCAGATCGGAGGATAACTGACGTACCAATGCCGGGTTACCAGGCTCTTTAACTATCCATTTTTTATCTAAGGCCATATTCTTACAAATGTACTTAATATTTTCAGAAGTCGTTAAAAAAAATTACTTTTGTACGATATTAAAAGATAGATTTCTATGGAGTATACAGAGTTAAACGAACAAGAACAGAACAGAAGAGATTCCCTTAAGACAATGCTTGAATTGGGCATCAACCCATATCCTGCAGAGGCATTCGAAGTAAATACCACGACCCGTCGGATACGGGAAGAGTATGATCCCAAGATTCAAAATCTGCAGGATGTAAAGATTGCCGGCAGGATTATGAAACGCAGAATTATGGGTGCTGCTGCATTTATTGAGATTCAGGATGAAAGGGGTATTATTCAGGTCTATTTAAAGCGAGACGACATTTGTCCGGGCGAAGACAAAACTCTATACAACATAGTTTTTAAAAAGCTGTTGGATATTGGAGATATTATCGGCATCAAAGGGTTTACTTTTATTACACAAGCGGGTGAGTTGTCCATACACGCCAAGGAGCTCAAAGTCCTGAGCAAGTCCCTGAGAGTTCTCCCTATAGTAAAAGAGAAGGAGGGCCAGGTGTATGACGCATTTTCCGACCCTGAGCTCAGATACCGTATGCGATACGTAGATTTGATTGTGAATCCTTCCGTTAGAGAAACATTTGTAAAACGCAGTAAGATAATCAACACTATACGCAACTTCTTTAATGAGCACGAATACCTTGAGGTGGAAACTCCTATTCTCCAGCCTATTCCCGGCGGAGCAACCGCAAGGCCATTTACAACACATCACAATGCTCTGGACATTCCTCTCTATTTGCGTATAGCAAACGAGTTGTACCTCAAGAGACTGATCGTCGGCGGTTTTACGGGTGTTTATGAGTTTGCCAAAGATTTCCGTAACGAGGGAATGGACAGAACACACAACCCTGAGTTTACCATTTTAGAGATATATGTAGCCTACAAGGATTACTTCTGGATGATGGAGTTTGTGGAACAGATGATCGAAAAAGTTGCACTTGCGCTTCACAACAAAACCAATCTCACGTTAGGAGACAAGGAGATTGAGTTCAAGGCTCCTTACAGAAGGTTGCCAATGCTCGATGCCATCAAAGAGCATGCAGGGGTAGATGTTGCCGGAATGAATGAAAACGAACTCAGAGCAGTATGCGAAAAGCTTAATGTACCAATTAACAAGAGTATGGGTGCAGGTAAGCTGATTGATGCAATCTTTGGAGAGTATTGTGAACACCACCTTATCCAGCCTACTTTTATTACAGATTATCCTGTAGAAACATCTCCTCTAACCAAGAGACACAGATCAAATTCTTCCTTGACAGAACGTTTCGAACTTTTTGTCAATGGCAAAGAGCTTGCCAATGCATACAGCGAACTGAACGACCCTATAGACCAGTTGGAACGGTTCCAGGATCAGCTTAAGCTTAAAGACAAGGGAGACGACGAAGCTATGTTTATTGATATGGACTTTGTGAGAGCTCTGGAATACGGTATGCCGCCAACTTCCGGGATGGGAATCGGGATAGACAGGTTAACGATGTTTATGACAAATTCCCCCTCTATCCAGGATGTACTTTTCTTCCCTCAAATGCGTCCGGAAAAATAACCATGATGTATACAGATCAACTCTCTTCTCTAAAAAACCCAAAAATAAAAGAGTTAATTGTGCTTCAGGAGAGATCTAAAGAGCGCAGGGAGAAGGGGTTGTTTATTGTCGAAGGTATCCGTGAACTCGAGGCTTGCATATCGGGAGGATATGAGATAGAGTCACTCTTCTTTGTCCCGGAACAATATCCTGCGGAGAGAGTTGGAAAAATCAGCTGTAACCACCTCTATTCCCTTACATCCTGTATCTACTCAAAAATCGCATACAGGGGCGGGAGAGAGGAAGTGATTGCCGTCGTTAAAGAGAGAAAGAGATACCTTTCAGATATTATTCTCTCAAAAAATCCACTGGTGATCGTACTGGAGTCGGTAGAAAAACCCGGAAATCTTGGTGCGGTATTGAGAACTGCAGATGCTGCAAAAATTGATGCTGTTATTGTCTGTGACCCACTTACGGATCTCTTTAATCCAAATGTTATCCGCTCCAGCTTGGGTGCTGTTTTTACCAACCAGGTGTGCTGCTGTAGTTCTGAAGAGTGTTACAAATGGTTAAAAGAGAACAGAATCAACATACTTACCGCGGAGCTTCAGGCTGCTGTATGGTATCACAAAACCGATATGTCCGTTCCAAGTGCAATAGTCATGGGTAGTGAGGCTGACGGACTTAAGCCATTTTGGAGAGATCATGCCGATGCCCGCATTAAAATACCAATGAGTGGAGTGATTGACTCTCTTAATGTATCTGTTTCAACTGCAATAATATGTTTTGAAGCCCTGAGACAGAGAGATTTTAAATTTTGACTTTATAATTTTTACAAATAAATGCGATTTGCTCTCATAGGTAACCCAATTTCCCACAGTCTGAGTCCTGCACTTTTCAAGACAGCCTATCCCGGTTCCTGTCACACATATGAACTATTGGAGACCACCTCGGTTGAGGAGGCAGTGAAAAGATTTCACAATGAAGGTTTTAATGGATTAAATGTAACAGCACCTTATAAAGAAGATATTCTCCGGTTTACTGACAAAAGAGACCCTATTGTTGAGAAGCTCTGCGCATCTAATCTTCTTTTAATAAATAACGGAATTGTATCTGCCTTCAATACAGATTATTATGGTGTAATAGAAAGTATTAAAGGCTATGTTTCCCCGACAGATAAAGTTGTGGTTCTGGGTTGCGGAGGAGCAGGAAAAGCTGCTGCACTTGCTGCAAGATCTACAGGGTGTGAAGTTACAATAGTAAACCGCTCTATGTATAAAGCAAAAGAATTTTCTACCAGGGTTGGAATTAAATATAATACAATCGATTCGCTGGAAGATGAGATAATTGGTTGCAATATGTTTATCAACAGCATTTCTACCAACATGGAGATACTGGACAATATGGATTATACAGGCAAAATCATTCTGGAGGCGAATTATCGCTCCCCTCAGCTATCTTTTGCGGAAAAAAAATTCAATGCAAAATATATCTCAGGCAAATCATGGTTATTGTATCAAGCTGTTCAATCATTTCAGCTATTTACGTCAATTGAACCCGATCTTGAGTCAATGCGATTTATGATTAATAATATATAAAGTTTTTTACCTTTGTAGGGAAACAAACGGCTGAAGCTATGTCACTAAATAAGGTAATGTTAATTGGTAATGTCGGCAAAGACCCGGAGATCCGGCATCTGGAAAACGACTCAATGGTAGCCAGTCTCACACTCGCCACAAGCGAACGCTTCAAGGATAAAAACGGTGAGTGGCAAGAGCAGACGGAATGGCACAACATCGTTTGCTGGCGAACTCTTGCAGAAAGAGTAGAAAAATATGTAAAAAAAGGATCACAACTCTTTGTTGAGGGTAGGATCAGAACTAACAACTGGGTAGATCAAAGCGGTCAGAAAAGGTATTCCATTGAGATACTTGCAGACAATATCCAGCTTTTAGGCAAAAGGCCAGAGTCTGCGACGCCGGCCCAAAGCATTCAGCAAATTGTAGCTCCGACAGAAGCTGCAAATGAGGATTTACCTGACGATCTGCCATTTTAATAAATTTTAAATGTAGTTATGAAAGTTGATGTTATTTTAGGGCTCCAATGGGGGGATGAGGGGAAAGGAAAAATCGTGGATGTTTTAGCAAAAGGCTATCCGGTTATTGCAAGGTTTCAAGGGGGGCCAAACGCCGGTCACTCACTTCAATTCGAAGACAAAAAATTTGTTCTGCACAGTATTCCTTCCGGGGTTTTTAGAAAAAACACACAGAATATTATCGGCAACGGAGTTGTGCTCGATCCGATAATTTTTATGGAAGAGTGTCATCAGTTGGAAGAACTTGGCGTACCTGTACACGAACGACTTCTTGTTTCCAAAAAGGCACATCTGATTTTACCCACCCACAGAATAATCGACGCTGCATCGGAAGCTTCCAAGGGAGCGTCTAAAATCGGTTCCACACTCAAGGGAATCGGACCAACTTATATGGACAAAACTGGGAGAAACGGCTTAAGGGTTGGCGATATAATTGCCTCAAATTTTCTTGAAAGATTTTATGCCCTTAAAACAAAACATATTAGCTTTCTCAAACAGTTTGACTACACCTATAATATTGAGGAAAATGAATCCCGGTGGCTGGAGGCAATTGATTACCTTAAAAGTTTCAATCTTATTGACGGTGAATATGTTATTAATCAATTTCTGGAAGATAACAAACGGGTTTTGGCCGAGGGCGCCCAGGGCTCTATGCTGGATGTAGATTTTGGCTCCTACCCTTTCGTTACCTCGTCCACTACAACTTGCGCCGGTGTTTGTATCGGATTGGGCGTGGCTCCTTCGCATATTGGTACTGTTTCCGGAATTTTTAAAGCTTACTGCACCCGTGTCGGAAGCGGTCCTTTTCCCACAGAACTTAACGACCAGACAGGTGAAGAACTTCGCAAATTAGGCTTTGAATATGGAGCAACCACTGGCAGGCCGAGGAGAACCGGCTGGCTGGATCTTGTTGCATTGAAATATGCTGTTATGATCAATGGTGTGGACCAGTTAATCATGATGAAGGCAGATGTCCTGGACACTCTGGATCTTATCAAGATTGCAGTATCTTACAAGGTGGACGGAGAGATTATCAATAATGTACCTTATGACACATTTGCCCAGATAGAGCCAGTATACAAAGAGTTTAAAGGATGGAAAAGAGATCTTAGCAAAGTTACAAAGGAGAATGACCTCCCTTTTGAGTTTATGAACTATGTAAGATTTATAGAGAAGGAAGTAGGGATTCCTATCAACATTATCTCTTTGGGGCCAGACAGGGAGCAAACAATAATTCGTACTTATTAACAGATATATTCATAATAATTTAACAAATTTAAAAAGATGAAAAAAGCTGCAATGCTTAACGACAGTACAGCTACCCGATGGACTATGCTCTTATTGGTAGCTCTCCTAATGTTTGGGGTCTATTTTGTCTCCGATGTCCTTTCACCGCTAAAAACAATGCTCGAAAGAGACCTTTTCTGGAACAGCAAGGATTTTGGTCTTTTCAGCGGCTCTTATTCACTATTCAATGTTGCACTTTTTATGTTGATTTTCGGGGGCCTCATTTTGGACAAAATGGGAATCCGCTTCAGCGGTATAACATCCGGTGTAATAATGATGATCGGTATAGGAATTAAATATTGGGCTATGACAAATGATGCTCTCGTAGGTCAGTCATTATTCGGGATGAAAGCACAGGTAGTCTATATGGTACTGGGTTTTGCCACATTTGGTGTTGGTGCCGAGGTTGCCGGTATTACGGTCAGTAAAGCTATTGCAAAATGGTTCAATGGTAAAGAATTGGCATTGGCCATGGGTATGCAGCTTGCAATTGCAAGATTGGGATCGGCTCTTGCCTTGAGTGTTTCCCCTATAATTGCAACAAGTTACAATAAAGTATCGGCTCCAGTACTGTTTGGCCTTGCTCTTCTGCTCATCGGTCTTATTTCGTTCATCATATATGCCTTCTTCGACAAAAAACTTGACAAACAAATCAGCGATGCAGCAGATGTAAAAGAGGAATCTTTTAAATTATCTGATGTTAAGGTTATTCTGAACAATAAAGGGTTCTGGTTAATTTCATTCCTTTGCCTTGTATTCTACTCAGCAGTATTTCCATTTCTTAAGTTCGCTTCCGACCTTATGGTTAACAAATTCTCCGTTGAGCCTGAGTTGGCCGGTCTGATTCCAAGCCTTTTGCCATTCGGTTGTATATTGCTTACGCCGATTTTCGGATCTGTATATGACAGAAAAGGTCATGGTGTGGATCTTATGATACTGGGTGCCATAATGCTTACGGTTGTACACATATGTTTTGCAGCTCCGTTCACTACAAACTGGATAGTTGCAATTGTCCTGATGGTTATTCTTGGTATTGCCTTTGCCCTTGTTCCTTCTGCAATGTGGCCATCTCTGGTAAAGATTATTCCAAGCAAACAGTTGGGAACTGCATACGCTTTGATTTTCTATGTTCAGAACATTGGCCTTCTTTTGATGCCTATCGGAATTGGATATGTTCTGGACACTTTCTGTAAAAATGATACCGGTGTTGGAGCTGCCTACAACTATACAATTCCAATGATTATTTTTGCAGTTGTCAGTTCAGTTGCAATAGTATTAGCATTTCTACTCAAAAGAGAGGATAAAATCAAGGGATACGGTTTACAGCAACGCAACAAAAGAAGTTAATTGTTGTTAATTGTAAAGACTCCACATAATTTGCATGAAATATTTAGATAAAATTAACTCTCCCGATGATCTTAAAAAGCTAAACACAGATCAGTTACAAGAACTCTGCAATGAGCTCCGCCAATATATTATTTCGTGCTGCTCCGAGAATCCCGGCCATATAGGTGCAAGCTTAGGTACCGTTGAACTGACAGTTGCCCTGCATTATGTTTATGATACTCCAAAAGATAAATTAGTATGGGATGTAGGCCACCAGGCCTACGCCCATAAAATTTTAACCGGTCGGAGAGAACAGTTCAAAGAAAATCGGAAATATCACGGAATCAGCGGATTTCCGAAGATGTCAGAAAGTCCCTACGATGCCTTCGGGGTTGGACACTCCTCTACATCAATTTCAGCTGCCCTTGGAATATCTGTTGCGACCGATCTTCTGGGCAAAGACAATAAAATTGTCGCTATTATAGGAGATGGAGCACTTACAGGCGGTTTGGCCTTTGAAGGGCTAAATAATGCCGGAGCGCTCAAATCTGATATACTGGTTATCCTGAATGACAACCAAATCTCAATAGACCCCAACGTCGGCGCATTGCATAATTATCTTTTAAAGATTTCAACTTCACCCACATACAATAGATTCAAAAACAAAATCTGGGATACTATTGGTTCAAAACGGCTTAGAGGTATCATTCAGAAGTTTATGTTCAGCACTAAAATGGCATTTTTCAGGAGCGGTTCAATGTTCGAATCACTGGGATTCAGATACTTTGGTGCTATAGACGGAAACAATCTGGGACAGCTTATTACCTCTTTATCCAACCTCAGGGAGATCAAAGGTCCTAAACTTCTGCATATTATTACAACCAAAGGCAAAGGTTATGAGCCGGCAGAACAGAATCAGGTTGTATGGCACGCTCCGGGTACTTTCGATAAGGATACCGGCAAAAGAAATACGAATGTAGCAGAGAAGAGAACTAAATATCAGGATGTATTTGGAGAAACACTTCTGAATCTGGCCCGTTCCAATTCAAAAATTATTGGAATTACACCGGCAATGCCTTCCGGCTGCTCCATGAACATTATGATGAAAGAGATCCCGGAAAGATCGTTCGACGTAGGAATAGCAGAACAACATGCTGTTACATTTTCAGCAGGGCTTGCATCTCAAGGTTTCCTCCCCTACTGCAACATCTACTCAAGCTTTATGCAAAGGGGTTATGATTGTGTAATTCACGATGTTGCCACTCAAAATCTAAAAGTAATATTCTGTCTGGACAGAGGCGGTTTGGTAGGAGAAGATGGTGTTACTCATCACGGAGTTTTTGACCTCTCATATTTCAGGTGTATTCCCAATCTGACAATTTCTGCCCCGCTTAATGAGGTGGACCTTAAAGATCTTCTTTACTCGGTACAATTTCCGGAGTATGGCTCAACAGTCATAAGGTATCCGAGAGGGTACGGTGAAGGTCTCGACTGGAGAGGTGAATTCAAAAGGGTTGAACCAGGGAAGGCTCGACTGCTTCAGGATGGAGAGGGCATAGCCCTTCTCAGCATAGGTACCATTGGTAACAAAGCGCAAGAAGCTGTTCAAAAGGCAGGTAAAATGGGTATATCCGTCCTGCACTACGATATGCGTTTTATAAAACCCATAGACACAGAGGCCCTGAAAACAACCACAGATAATTGCAGAACTATTATTACCGTAGAGGATGCCTCCCTGATTGGTGGTCTTTATTCTGCCGTAAGCGAGTATGTTGCATCAAATGCTCTTGCAGTTAAAGTAATCGGACTTGGCGTTCCTGACAGATTCATCGAGCAGGGAACCATACCGGAATTGCAAGCCGAGTGCGGATACGACGAGAACAGCATTTATAATACAATTTTGGACGTCGTACAAAGAGCATAAGGAGATAGGAATTTCATATCGAATAGGTTTGGTTCTGTTTGTTTGGATATATTTTATTAATACATCCAATTATTTGATATTTTTTTTTGGAGATTAATCAAAAACCTATATCTTTGCAGTCCCTTAAATGAAAATTGGATTAGCTAAAATGCCGATGTAGCTCAGTTGGCCAGAGCAGCTGATTTGTAATCAGCTGGTCGGGGGTTCGAATCCCTCCATCGGCTCTAAGTTTTTTAAACAATTATAAAATTGGGGAGATACCAAAGTGGCCAACTGGGGCAGACTGTAAATCTGCTGGCGTACGCCTTCGTAGGTTCGAATCCTGCTCTCCCCACGTTTTTTTATTGCGGAA
>JBAYMP010000028.1:0-30146 GCA_041663505.1 Bacteroidales bacterium
AACAATTAATAGAAGATGGGAAGAAACGAATTTTTGCATTCCTGGAAAAACTCCTTTTCCTCCCAATTATTAACTTTAAAATAGCTTAGTAAGGAGCGACTAATTATGTAAAAGGATATGGCAAAAGTAGAGGTAAAGCACAAAGAAAATCCGAAATTACGTCAAAGGAAACTCGCTGACGGAAGAAATAGCCTGTATTTAGAGTATTATTTGGGATATAACCGAATCATAGACGAACAGACGGGTAAAGTCTCTATTAAACATATCCGAAACAAGGAGAACTTGAATTTATATCTTACTCCGGCAAGAACGCCATCTGAAAGGCAAAAGAATAGTGAAACGTTATCCCTTGCCAATAAAATAAGATATGAGCGCGAACAGGAACTTTTAGAGGATAGGAAAGGGTATAGGCTAAAAAAGGGCTATTCTGTCAATTTTCTGGACTATTTCAATAGCTATATAGATAAATACACAAAAAAGGATATCCGGAATATCAGAGGCTCTTTAGAGCGGTTTAAATCATTTCTGGCTGAACACTACCCTGCATTAAAAGATTATATAACCCCAAACAATATCGATAAGGATATGATGATTGCGTTTGTGGATTATTTGAAGCAACACAGTAAAGGTGTGGGAGCATGGAGTTACTACCAAAGATTTAAAAAGGTAGTTAACCATGCAACCGAGCATGGAATATTTAAAAAAAGTCCCTGTACTGGGGTATCTTGTAAGACGGATGATACCTCTTTAAGAAAAGATGTCTTGAGCGTAGAAGAGATGCAGCAGCTTATTACAACTACATATAATGGTCAGAGTGACCAAATACGACGCGCTTTCATATTTTGTCTTTATACAGGTATCCGCTTTTGTGATGTGAAATGCCTTAGGTATTCTAATGTAGACTTTTCAAATAAATTGTTGAGGTTCGAACAGGACAAAACCAAAGGACATAGCGGTCAAAGTATCGTTACAATACCGATGAAAGAGGATTTATTATTTCTAATCGGGGAGCCTCCAAAAAACGAAGAAGGGCAACCTGATACAAATGCACTTTTGTTTTTACTGCCAAGTCATAATGCATGCTTGAAATCACTTAGCCATTGGACAACTCGTGCCGGTATTACTAAACACATTACATGGCATTGCGCCCGCCATAGTTTTGCAGTAAATATTCTCAATAACGGAGCAAACATAAAAACAGTCTCCAGCCTTTTAGGGCATAGTAGTTTGAAACATACTGAGAAATACACAAGAGCAGTTGATGAATTAAAGAAAGAGGCTGTAGATAGTCTACCAGGGCTAATACATTAATAAGTGAGATTTAATATGGAGGTCGATTTTACACAAATCATTATAAGCGGTTATCTATATGTTAGAAATAAACCCGATTTGGATAAGCATTTAATCGCGCATTTTACAAGAGAGGCAAAATTTGCAAAAGGACAGGATCTTGAATACTATGATTTTTTTTCTAACCTTAAGAGAGTAATTGAAGAAGGTAAAGCAGATATTGAAAATCAATATAACAGCCAATTAACTAAAAATGATTTTGTAATAGAGAGCATACTTTCTGGGAAGGGAGTTTATAAAAATGAAATCGTCCGTGTTACAGATTATGAAGAATTAAATGGTTATCTAACAAATTTATATAAAGATAGGAATAGCATTGAAAATGAAGGATTTAAAAATAATAATTCTTATAAGCATAGGATGATTGATATGGAGGGTAATTCGATATATCTAATATATACAAATTTAGAGCTAATAGGAGATGCTATTGAACGATCTGAGGAGGAATTATTAGGGTCAAGAGGTGAAAATGGGAAGCTGATCCATTTTACAAGAACATTTACAAATAAAGAACTGAAGTATTTGTTTAAAAGCTTGATAGAAGAGAAATTGCTGTTCAAAAATACAGTTTTTAGTCATTTTTGTTATGTATTTGGAGGTGTGCCTATTCCTGTATTGGAAGAACCGTTTGAAGCTCTTATTTGGGAAGGCAAGGTGTCTCTTTTGGCATATCTAGTTGATATGTTATTTGGAGATTCTGATAAAACTAAGTTATGGGAAATAACTTCGAAATGTTTCATTTGTAAAGGTAAAATGCCAAATAAAGACACTATGAAAAATTGTGTTTATAAATACGGCAAAGGTTATTGTGAGAAACCCAAGGAAGCTGAAATAATTAATAGCATTATTTTGAATAAGCTATAAAGATAAAAACTTACAGTAAGTGTTACAGTCGTATTTTGAAACTCAATATTGATTTTTCGCTGACTTAATTTTGCTATTGTATTCTGAGAGGGGAGAGTGTAAGTCCTCACAAAGTATACAAAGGCATGGGAGGGGAAGTCTTACACCTGTCTCCAAACAGCCATTATTCTAAAAAAATAATAATGGAAGAACTACTAGAAGAGCTGCAGGAAATCAAAAAACTGACGTTATTAGGGGTAAAACGGGCTCTTTCAATGAATGATGCAGCTTTACTTACAGGATTAAGTAAAAGTCACTTGTACAAACTGGTATGCTATAAGAAGATACCGTATTACAAGCCTGATGGCGGAAAACTAGTTTTCTTTGATAAGGATGAAATATCGAAATGGCTATTAAGCAACAGAATAAAGCCGGAAGAAGAGGTAGACAATGAGGCTGCAACCTATTTGACAACAGGTGTCCAATCAAGAAGAGAAACAAGGGATGGACAAACAGCTTCCCACACTCGTTTGTATAGTAAGTCGCATTTATTACCAAAAAAAGGTAAAAACAGCAATGTTTGATACAGTAAATTTTGGAATAAATAGACTAAGCAATCCTGAGTGTAATCCACTTATAGTTTTACCATACCTAACAGATATTACTGAAATGTGTAATGGAAAGGTCGGACTTATGTATATCGGCAGAGTATTGGATTATAAAGTGGTTGCTAGTAGTTTCTCCATATCGTTTAAGGGTAGTTTGTGTAAGTCATGCTTTGGCAATAATCTGCAAACATTAACTCGACAAAAGACAGAGGAGACTGTAAAACGAATATCTGACATATTACACTTAGAGATAAGTTCTGCGAAATTGCAGCGGCTTGACATATCTTCGGTAGTTGCTACTCAAAACGCTCCTGCTTTATATTTGCCTTTTTTAGGAGAAAAACCATATTTTACTCGTACGCAGTGCACTCCGGATTCACTTTATTATAATAACCATAAACGACAACTGTCTTTCTATGACAAAACAAAAGAGGCCAAAGCCAAGAAGATGCCAATTCCGGAGGAGCTAAGAGGTCATAATTTATTAAGATATGAGTACAGAATTAATAAAAATCTCCGGAAACAATTTAATAGGGATGTAGAAGTTAGAGATTTATACAGTGATCCTTTTTTTCATTTATGTATTCAGCAATGGCATAATGAGTTTATGGTAATTCAGAAGATTAGTAAACGAAGTATTTTAGGATGTGATATAAAAACACCCAAAGATGCAAAAAAGGTTTTATTTGCTGATTTATTGCGCGCATCAGGACCGGAAACTGTCGGTCATTTTATAGCTCAGCTAAAAGCTCAGAATTCATTTCTGGATAGCAAATATTATAGTCGGCTGAAAAGAGAGCTAAACAAACTATATTCACAAGTTGGCGAGGAAGATGATTGTGTAAGAGAGTTGGAGCGAAAGATACATTACATAGCAAAATATGCGGAGTAGGGTTTAAAAGAAACGGTTTTGCATTGTCTCCAGTGTAATATAAATTACTTTTTAGTTTTTCATGTAATTCCTGTATTTTTTAAGACTTGCTCCCATATATAGGCTTGCCAAACAGTATGCTATATAAAAATTAAGGTTGTAAGTTTTGCAATAGTTTAGTACTGATAGCATACATCCAAGGCAGAATTATCTGAAAGAATCACTAAGCCAATTATCAATGGACTGCCTTATCTTCCGGTCACTAGGAGAAGATACCTAATGAAAGTTAATATTGAACAGTGATGATTTATATCATATTGGTGGCCATGGTCAGGGGAGGTATGAGGACTCTCCATATGGACATGGCTAATGATGAAAAAGAGAAGGAAGTATTTATTGAGAAACCGGGTATATTTTAGAAATAAAATGATTTTAATAGTGTTAATACGTAGTCAATTACTTTTTTACCTAAATATCGAAATGGCGCTGATGGCATGGCTGTATTATCTCACAGCATAAAAAGCAAGATAATTAAGAAGGGATATTGGACTGGATTAATAGCAAGGATAGCCTATTAAGATGGGCAGATAAAGAAAAAGCCCTGGACTTTATCTCAACCCAATGGCCCAATTACATTGCAGGCGGAAATAAAGCGCAGAGCAATTCTGGAACGAATATAAATAAACATCTTGAATCTGCAATACTTAAGGGAATATGAGTTGACGGTATATCCATTGCTTATTAACAGAATAACTGTTCTTCTTTACATTTCAGTCTGCTTCTTGGAGAGATTATAGAATATTAAAGATTTTCTTGAATTTTCAATTTTGTTCATTATATTTATGCGTTCATTGACAATGAACATTAATTATTATTGAACATAGAATGTCCGATATGTATCAAAACAACGATTATATTTATGATGCAAGTGTAGCTTTAGGGCAGCTTACAGGGTTGAATATCAATATAGAAACCCGTCGTGATGAGTACGATGGTATTATTGATGTTAATGGTCAAGCCTTTATGGTAGAAGCTAAAAACGAGTTACGAAAGGAGAACAAAGGTTTTTTGTTTGCTAGGCTTGAAGAACTGAAAACAAAAACCAACCGCCCAGTCTTGATTATAGCTAAGTATATTACAAGTGAAATTGCCCTCGAATTAAGAGAACGCGAAATTAACTATCTCGATGTAGCAGGCAATTGCTTTATCAATTACCAGAACTTATTCTTGTATATTGTTGGCCAAAAAATCCACAAAAAGGAAAGAACCAATCAGTCAAAAGCCTTTCAGGAAGCAGGTATAAAAATTATCTTCAACTTGCTTAATGACTCCAAAAACCTACAACTGTCTTATAGGGAATTGGCCGAGTTGGCAGATGTGTCAATTGGGTCAGTTAGCAATGTGATGAAAGAATTGGAAGAGCTAAATTTCATTCTCAAAACAAAACAGAAAAGAGTACTGAAAAATAAAGCACAATTACTCGAACGATGGGTAATTGCTTATCAGGAAGTGCTTCGCCCACGATTGGTAAAGAAACAAATGAGCTTTATAAAACCAGAAACTCTTCAGACTTGGCGAGATCTTTATTTGGATAACAAAGAAGAAATAACGTTGTGGGGAGCAGAACCCGCATCTGCTATATTGACAAATCATTTAATTCCTGAGAAATTCTGTATCTACACAACTCAGAGTTGGCAGAATATTGGTAAGGCCATGGGACTGGTGCCTGATGCAAACGGCAAGGTTGAAGTACTTCGGGCTTTCTGGAAGCAAACACAGACAATAAATATGCAAACTACTCCTCCATTATTGGTATATGCCGATTTAATAGGAAGCGGGTTCAGCCGTAATGTAGAAACAGCACAAATAATCCTGGAAAATGAGTTGCAACATATCAAGTAAAGATCTTAATAATCCGCTAATCAAAGAGTTGTTGCAGAAGCTAACCGATTACTTTTTGTCAATTGGTTCAAATTTCTACGTAATAGGTGCGACGGCTCGCGACATAATTTTGAGCGGTATCCACAATCAAACATCTACAAGAAGAACTGCAGATCTGGATATAGCCATTGCTATAAAAGATTGGGATAAGTTTGAACAGATCTCCAAAGGACTTTGCAGTATCGAAGGATTCCACAAATCAAATAAGCAAAAACAACTATTCTGGTATAAACAGGATTTCAAGCTTGATATAGTTCCTTTCGGAGAAGTGGCAAAAGAAGATAACAATATTTATTGGCCTCCCGAAGAAGAGTTTGCAATGTCAGTTGTTGGCTTTACAGAAGTGGCCAATAACACCCTGGATGTTACCATTGACAATGAATTAACAATAAAGGTGGCTTCGTTGCCTGGTATTTTTATTCTGAAGTTGATTGCCTTCAACGATAGAAAAAATGCAACCAACAAGGATGCAGAAGATATAGCTTTTATCATCGAAAATTATCTCAATATAAACATTGAAAGAGCAGCAACTGAGAATTACGACATTTACGAAGTTGAAAACTTCAACACCTTTACTGCCGGTGCAACCTTATTAGGTAGAGATATAAAATCAATAATTGGAAGCAATGGAGAAACAATAAATACTTTCATTCTAATCCTTGCAGATGAATTAAAGTTGGAAGATAAAAGTCCGTTAGTCAATCAAATAATTGATACACACATAAATATGAGATTTGAAGCAATTGTAGAAGCTTTAAGTAGTCTTCTTAAAGAACTAAAATAAAAAATGGCCATTAAAAAATCGGAGTTATACAGCACTCTATGGAAAAGCTGTGATGAATTGCGCGGCGGAATGGATGCTAGTCAGTATAAAGACTATGTATTGGTAATTTTATTCGTAAAGTATGTAAGTGATAAATATAAAAACAATCCCGATTCGTTGATTGAGATACCCGAAGGATGCAGCTTTGATGACTTTGTGGCATTGAAGGGGAAATCGAATATCGGGGAAGAGTTGAACATAAAAATGGCAGCACTGGCGGGGGCCAATGATTTAAGCGGAGTGATAAATTTAGCCGATTTTTGTGACGAGCAAAAACTGGGGAAAGGCAAGGATCTGGTTGATACAGTCAGCAATTTGATTGGAGTATTTCAGTCCTCGGGACTGGATTTCGGAAAGAACCGCGCCAACGACGACGACTTGATGGGTGATGCTTATGAATATCTGATGAAACATTTTGCGAGTGACAGTGGTAAAAGCAAAGGCCAGTTTTACACCCCTTCCGAAGTAAGCCGGATAATGGCTAAAGTAATCGGATTACAAAACACCACCAGCAAGCGCGCCACCATTTATGACCCCACCTGCGGGTCGGGATCGCTGCTGCTGAAAGCGCTGGCCGAAACGCCCCACGGCGCTACACTCTACGGACAGGAGAAAGACAGTGCCACGGTAGGTCTAGCCAAGATGAATATGATTCTACATGGCGAAGATCTGGCTGATATCCGACAGGGCGATACCATCAACAATCCGCAGTTTAAATCGGCACAGGATAATTCGGCCCTTGAAACATACGATTTTGTGGTGGCAAATCCACCCTTTTCCACCAAATCGTGGTTGAAGAGTGCGAAGGAAGAAGATGAATTCGGACGTTGGAACAGGACCATTGGTATGCCTCCTGAAAAAAATGGAGACTTTGCTTTCCTTTTGCATATAATAAGGTCTATGAACATGCGTGGACAAGGAGCCTGTATTTTACCCCATGGCGTACTATTTAGGGGAAATGGAGAAGCTACCATCAGAAAATATATAGTGGATAGAGGTTTGATTAAAGGTATTATCGGATTGCCTGCCAATCTGTTTTATGGTACTGGAATACCTGCCTGTATTGTTGTTCTCGACAAGAAACAAGCCGCTGATCGTACAGGCATCTTTATGATCGACGCCAAAGCAGGCTATGCGAAGGACGGTCCGAAAAACCGCCTGCGCGAACAGGATGTACGCCGGATTGTGGATGTGTGGAACGCGCAAAAGCCCGTGGCACATTATGCCCGCTTTGTGGAGAAAGCCGAGATTGTACGCAACGACTACAACCTGAACCTGCCCCGCTACATTGAATCAGAAGATGCAGAAATTTTACAGGATATAGAGGCGCACCTCCGGGGAGGACTACCGCGACACGATATTGAACAACTGCAACATTACTGGGGTGCCTGTCCCGCGCTGAAAAAAGCCCTGTTTGCCCCGATGCCCGACCGGAAAGGGTATTACAGTCTGCAATGCGACAAGGCGCAGATACGCGAAGCTGTGCAACAGCACCCCGACTTCATGGCGCAAACCTCGGCCTACCGCACGCACTACGATGAATGGAAAGCGCAGGTACGCCCGCTGCTCGAAGCCATTGATGCCGACACCAAGCCCAAGGAGCTGATACAGGAACTGGGCAACCTACTGCTGGATAAATTCGCGGGCGACGCCCTGCTGGTAGAGAATTACGATGTGTACGAACAGCTGCTCACCTACTGGAACGAAACGATGCAGGACGACGTGTATCTGGTGGTTTCGGACGGTTGGAAAGCGGAACTCTACACCCCGCAACCGGCAGCGAAGAAAGACAAGGACGGCAACCTGAAAAAAGTAAAGGTAAAAGTAGCCACCACACCCGAAGAGGTGCTGTGCGACCTGCTGCCCGTTAGCATTGTAATTGATGAATATTTCGCAGACATGAAAGCGCTGATCACGGCTGCCGAAGAAAAAACAGCTGAAAGCGAAACGGCGCTGAACGAATTGCTGGAAGAGGAAGCCGAGAACTTCCTGGACAGCTCCAACTTTGCCAACGACACCATCAACGACGGCAACGTAAAGAAACGTATACGCGACCTGAAAGGCAAGCCCGACACGAAGGACGAATTAAAAATACTGGAAAAATACCTGCAACTGAAAGAAGACATGGCCGATGGGAAACGGGTGCAAAAAGCATTGAAATACGACCTGTTAATCAAACTGGCAGATAAATACAAGGCGCTGACCGAAGACGAAATCCGCTGCCTGGTGGTGGAGAAAAAATGGCTTGCTAGCCTGGCCGAACGCCTCGACAGCGAGATGCAGCAAATCAGCCAAAACCTCACCACCCGCGTAAGTGAACTGGCCGAACGTTATGCACAAACCCTCCCTGCAATCGACGCGGAGTTAGTGGAGCTGGAAGAGAAAGTAAAGAAACATTTATCCATTACGGGTTTTACACTGTAAGCAATGGAAGAAATTAAAAAGGGATATAAACAGACAGATATCGGGGTGATTCCGGAGGATTGGGAGGTAAGACCAATCGGTGAAGTTCTTAAAGTCACTACAGGTAATCGAAATACTCAAGATAAAAAAGATGATGGTCTTTACCCATTTTTTGTTCGTTCTCAAATAGTGGAAAGAATAAATTCCTATTCGTTTGATGGAGAAGGAGTTTTAACGGCAGGCGATGGAGTTGGAACAGGTAAAGTTTTTCATTATATCAATGGGAAATTCGATTATCATCAGCGTGTATATCTTCTGCACGGATTTGATGATAAAATAAATGGAAAATACTTTTTTTGGTTCTTCAGCAAGTATTTCTATGAAAGAATAAATCAGCTTACGGCCAAATCATCTGTTGATTCTGTAAGAAGAGAGATGATTGCTGATATGCTTATGCCATTACCGAAGAAAGAAGAACAAACCGCCATTGCCACCGCCCTAAGCGATACCGATGCATTGATAGCCGCCCTGGATAAGAAAATAGCCAAAAAGCAACAAATCAAGCAGGGCGCTATGCAACAACTGCTTACCGGTAAGAAACGCTTGCCCGGGTTTAGCGGAGAGAATAAATATAAAAAAACTGAGATAGGTTTAATTCCTGAGGATTGGGAAATAGTGACCGTTTCAGATGCATTTAAATTTCTATCTACAGCAAGCTTTTCACGTGATGAATTAGGAGTTGAAGGATATATTCAATGTCTTCATTATGGTGACATACATACAAAATATGATGAGTATATTGACTTTAGTAATGTGTCATTACCAAAAGTATTATCAAAAAAAGGTCTTAATTATACTCATATTCAAGAAGGAGACATTGTTATGGCTGATGCATCTGAAGATTATACGGGTCTTTGTAAATCTGTCGAGATTAGAAATATTGGCAATAATAAAGTTATCTCTGGGTTACACACAATTCTTATACGAGAAAAAAACAACATCTATATAAATGGATTTAAAGCATATCTTTTCAAAATCTCCGAAGTCAGAAAACAGTTAATAGAACAATCAACTGGAATGAAGGTATTTGGCGTTTCAAAGAAAAGCCTTGAACAAATAATTTTACCTGTTCCATTAAAATCCGAGCAAACCGCCATCGCCCAAATCCTTACCGATATGGACAATGAAATAGCACAGCTCGAAAAAGAGCGGGATAAATACAAAGAACTCAAAGCCGGGATGATGCAGGTGCTGCTAATGGGAAAAATACGATTAATCTAAAAATAATAATATTATGGCATTTGACGCTTTACAAAGACAAATCAGCGATTTGTTTAAAGATTCAGTTTTTTCAATACCAAGAAATCAACGTAGATACGTTTGGAATAAACAAAATTGGCAAGAGTTTCTCGAAGATATACTGAATGTCGCTAATAAAAATGCAAAATCACATTTCTTAGGGAGTGTTGTTTTGATGGAAGATGGGAAGAAAGATGGACTCGAATATTATACTATAATTGATGGACAACAGAGAGTCACGACGATAATTATTATGTTGTCCTCAATTATGAAATTATTCCATGAAAACAATATGATTGATGATTTTAATGGAACTAAAAAATATCTTAGACCCACCAATCTGAGAAACAAAGAAGTTCCAGCATTAGAATCTGATTTTCATTTGTCTATTTCAAATGTCATTAACAAGATAATAGAAATTTCAAGTGATGATAACAAAAAGTCAATTAGCTCATTTCTTGAAAGTATTGTTCCATATGAAAGAGATAAAGTCATTAAAGACTGTTTTCGATTTTTCTATGATGAAATCAAAGAATATATTTCACAAAATGATGATACAAATGAAATACTATTAGACATCAGAAATGCTTTAATTGAAATTTACTTTGTAAAAATTACAGCAACAACAGAGGAGGATTCTTATACAATCTTTGAGATATTAAATGCAAGAGGGCAAGACCTGGAGGATCATGAGTTGTTGAAAAACTATATTATGAGACATATTATTCCTGAAGTTAACAGGGATATGGCAAAAACAATATGGGATGAGATTGAAAAAATTCTTGGTGATTCGATCAAGAAATTTATTAAGCATTATACTACTCATAAATTTGGTAATCCAGCAGAAAAAAGTGATTCATTTTATCGATTTATCCAAAAAACACAAAAAACAAAAATAAAAAAGAATTTCTCGATGACTTAAGACTTAAGTCTGAGTATTATAATAAATTTATAAATCCATCTGAAGCTAGCAACTGTACTGAATTAGAAAAAAATATATTTGCTTTTTTTAGATCTAAAAGACAGGAGCAATTCAGACCATTAATCCTCAGCTTAATGCACCAAAACAAATTAGGAATACTTGACGATGATAACTATAACAAGATTTTGAAATATATTTACAATTTCTATGTATGTTATAATATCATTGGTGAAGAAAAATCAAATAAATTGGAAGATGTAGTTTATAAATATTCAAAGAAAGTCGAAGAAGAATATTCAATAGAGATAATTAAGGAATTCTTATCAAGTTTAAAAGAAAAACTGCCCAATTTTGAATGGTTTGAGAAGGCTTTTAAAAATGTTGGTTGGTCAAACCATACTGGTATTTATGAGGGAGATAAGACTAAAGCAAGAGTAAAAATAGTATTAGAGATCATTGAGAAACATACATCTGCCAGAACAACAATTGATGATTTTACGATTGAACATATTCTGTTGGATTCTGAAGATAACAAAAACAGTCAAATAGGTAATTTAATTCCATTAGAAGGTACATTGAATCATAGATGTGGTTCAAAATCATTAGATCAAAAAATACCAATTTACGAAGAATCAAATTTTAAAACTGCAAGAAATATTGCAAAACGATTTAAAGATAAACCATTTAATGTTGAAACGAGAACGAGTTTTTTGGCGAAAAAGATATATAATGAGATTTTGGATTTAAAAACTTTTGGAGATATTAAATAAATATATTCAAAGTTAAACAAGTTTCATTTATGAGGTCCGATAGAGAGTTAGACAATACTATTAACATAATGATATACTTATTCATTTAAAATATAATCGGCATTAGCCAAAAGATATAGAAGTATGGAACAAATCGGCTCAAAAGAAGTTGAAACTCAAAAGCGGTTGATCCGGCTTTTCAATAAGCAGTTAAAATACACTTATCTGGGTGACTGGACTGACAGAATAAATTACAATGTAGAGGACGAATACTTGGGGAAATACCTGAAAGCAACCGAAGCATACAGTTCGGGGGAGATAAACAGGGCCATCAACCAACTAAAACGCGCTACTGGTAATATAGCAGGCGGGCTGTATCACGCCAACAAAGAGGTGTACAGTTTGCTACGTTACGGAGTAAATGTGAATGGTGAGTCATCTAAAAATAAGATGTATGTTCAGCTGATTGACTGGAAAAATCCTTATGCCAATGATTTCTATATAGCCGAAGAAGTTTCTGTAAGAGGACACAACACCAAACGTCCTGACCTGGTGATTTATGTCAACGGAATAGCCTTGGCGATAATAGAACTGAAACGCAGCACCGTATCTGTACATCACGGTATTCGCCAGAACCTAGATAACCAGTCGAAAGAGTTCATCCCTCAGTTTTTCACTACCGTACAATTGGTATTTGCCGGAAACGATACTGAAGGGCTTTATTATGGAGTGATTCAGACACCAGAAAAATTCTGGCTGCGATGGAAAGAGCCTAATCCTGAAGGTATTAATGAATTAGACCGAAGCGTGTTGCAATTTTTCGATAAAAGCCGTTTACTGGATTATATTCATGACTTCCTGATTTTTGATGGAGGTATCAAGAAAGCAGCTCGACCCAATCAGTTTTTTGCAATTCAGGCAGCCAAGCCAAGGGTAAAAGCCAAAGAGAGCGGGATTATCTGGCACTCGCAGGGTTCAGGCAAAAGCCTAACTATGATATGGCTGGCTAAATGGATACGCGAGCACGAGCAGGATGCCCGCGTGGTGGTGATTACCGACCGGGATGAGCTGGATAAACAGATAGAGGCGGGTTTTAAGGGAGTGGATGAAAAAATAGAACGGGCCAGTTCGGGTGAAGCTCTGATACGAATGCTAAACAATGCCAACCCATGGCTAATCTGTACACTGATACATAAATTCGGAAATAAGTCGGATAGCGATCTACCTGAGGTGGGGAACAAAAAAGCTACTAAATCGATAGAACAATACCTGAAAGAAGTACAGGACAAACTTCCACAGAATTTCAGCCCAAAAGGGAATATCTATGTATTTGTGGATGAATGTCACCGTACTCAGGGCGGTATGCTTCACGAAGCGATGATAGCTATTATGGGCGAAAAGGTAATGCTGATAGGTTTTACTGGTACCCCACTCCTTAAAACAGATAAACGGAATTCGCTGGAGACTTTCGGTACTTACATTCATACTTATAAGTTTGATGAGGCAGTACATGATAAAGTTATATTGGATTTACGATACGAGGCTCGTGATGTGCCTCAATATCTGGGCGATAATAATAAAATAGATGAGTGGTTCGATAACCGTACCAGCGGTTTATCCAATGTTGCAAGGGCTTTGCTGAAAGCCCGTTGGGCAAAGATGGAAAAACTATTTAGTAGCAAGGAACGAATCCAACGCATCGTGGCAGATATTTGCCAGGATATGGACACCAAACGCCCGCTAAAATGTGGCTATGGTAATGCCATGTTGGTAGCAGACAGTATTTATCAGGCTTGCCGATATTGGGAATTATTTCAAGATACCGACCTTAAAGGACATTGCGCTGTGGTAACGAGTTACGAAGCCAATGCATCAGATATAAAGGACGAAGCCACTGGAGCCGGTGATACGGAGGAGAAGATGAAGTTTGAAATTACGAAACGCATGATAGGGGATAAAACTTCTGAACAGTTTGAAGCCTGGGCAAAACAAGAATTCATTGATCACCAGGCTTCGATGAAACTGCTGATAGTGGTGGATAAGCTGCTTACAGGATTTGATGCTCCGGCTGCCACTTATCTGTATATTGACAAACCTATGCGCGACCACAATCTGTTTCAGGCCATCTGCCGTGTAAACCGCGTGGATACCGAAGATAAGGATTTCGGATATATTGTGGATTATCAGGATCTATTTGGAAATATCCGAACCGCTATTGAAGATTATACTTCCGAAGCGTTTAATGGTTATGACAAGGAAGATGTAAGCAACTTACTTACCAATCGACTTACTCAAGGTCGTAAAGGGCTGGAAGAAGCATTGCAAGCAGTTATTACACTTTGCGAAGTGGTAGAACCACAAACCCGTGAAGGGTTCTTTGCCTATTTTGTATATAAAGAAACTACAGCTCCCGAAGAACAAAGTACCGAAACTGAAGCCAATGCCGAAAAGCGGGAAAAGCTTTATAGTCTTGTATCCAAACTAGTGCGTCGTTATATTGACATTGCAAATGACATGGCAAAGGTTGGTTATAACCCTTCAGAAGCTGTTGAAATAAAAACGCAGGTGGATTTTTACAACGACCTGAAGGATGAAATAAAACTGAAAAGCGGGGATGCTTTAGATTTGAAGTTTTATGACCCAGCCATGCGTCAGCTGATTGATAACTATGTGCGATCTAAAGATAGCGAAGAAATCTTAAAACTGGATGATATTTCATTTCTCGAATTACTGGCTATAGAAGGCGAAGAGGCCATTCAGAAACTACCGGATCAGATTAAAAATAATCAACATTCTGTAGCAGAAACATTAGTAGCCAATATGCGTAAGATGATTATAACTGAACGTTCTAATAATCCTGCCTATTACGATAAGATTTCTGAGCTTCTAAATCAACTGATTCAAGACCAAAAAGAAGGAAAGTTGAATTACAAAGATTTGATCACAAAATTAATTGAAAAGGTAAAAGAGGTTAGAGGAACAACTAAAAAGAACTATCCTGAATCAATAAATACATTAGCTAAACAGGCACTATTTGACAATCTTGAAATGAACGAAGATCTCGCACTTTCGGTAGATAAAGCAGTTGTTACTTATGCATTACATGGGTGGAGAGATAATAGTGTGCCCGGTAAAATGAGACAAGTTCGAAAAGCAGTAAAAAATGCATTGCCGGGGAAATCAGATGAACAGGTAAGTGAAATTATGAATATCATCATTGCCCAAAAAGATTATTAATGGAAATTATTATAGTAAATAAGATTTCTGTTGAAGTTGAGTGGAAAAATATAAAAAACATCCATTTAACAGTTTATCCCCCCAATGCACGAGTGCATGTTTCTGCTCCTTTATCTATGCCTAAAGACTCTATTCGTTTATACATTATCACTAAACTTGAATGGATCAATAAAAATATAGAAATGATTCTTAATCAGTCGCGACAAACGGAAAGAGAGTATGTGTCTGGAGAAAACCATTATTATAGGGGTATACGTTACCGGCTGAATGTAGTATATCAAAAGTCATCTCCTAAAGTTATGCTTAATGGAACACAATTTATAAATCTGTATATACGCGAAGGAGTAACCACCGAAAAACGTGCTGAAGTAATGCGTGAATGGTATCGAATAGAATTAAAGAAACTAATACCAGACATTATAAAAAAATGGGAGAAATCTTTGAATGTAAAAGTAAATGATTGGCAGGTTATGCAAATGAGAACCAACTGGGGAACATGCAATATTGAAAAGAAAAGAATCATGATAAATCTTGAACTGGCAAAAAAGCCACCTCACTGTCTGGAATATGTTATTTTGCACGAGATAGTACATCTTCTCGAAAGACACCACAACGAAAGATTTATCAAATATATGGATGCTTTTCTACCCAATTGGAAACAGATACGAACTGAATTAAACCAGCTACCTGTGAGCCATGCTGATTGGGAATATTAATTAATGAGAATGATAAAAGTCTATTCATATTCTGGCAAAGGAAAAAGGGAAGCCAACGAAGACTATATAAAAAGTGAGATGTTATCAGATAGCGTTTCATTACATATCGTTGCAGATGGTATGGGGGGTTACCAGTTTGGTGAAGTGGCGTCGCAAATTGCGACAGAATCCATATTTCAATTTTTTGCCGAAAATACCATTGAGGGTGATATACGTGCATTAATTCAACGAGCCGTCGAATTCGCTAATAATAGAATCCTTTCAGAACGAACAAAACGACAGGCTAAACTTGGAACAACTCTGGCGGGCATTCTGATAGTAGACCAAAGAGCTTATGTTTTTTGGCTGGGTGATGTTCGAATAGAGCACTTAAGAGAGAGTAAACAAATTTTTCTGTCAGAAAGCCATTCTTTAATAAATGATAAGAGGAACAATGGAGTGGTTTCTTCAAAAGACATGGAGCGTTACAAGCACATTGTTACAAGGTCATTGTCCGGCCGCCCATTAGAATCCCCTTTGCCTGTGGTTGAAATTCAACTTAGGCAAGGAGACAATATCATTATTAGCTCTGATGGGCTTTATAACTCTATCATACCTGCAAGTTTAATAAAGTTTCGTGATTTTGAAATAGATGAGAAATTGCTTGAATTGGAAAGGGAAAATAAGGATAATATTTCAATAATTATAGTTTATATTTGAGTTGTGATATCTAGCGTAATTAAGCTATTTGTTAGTATTTACACCTTTATTACACCTGATATTAATTTAAGAACCTGTAAATAAGATGAATAAAGCTTAAGTTCGATTCCCGTCCCGAGCACACAAACAAGTTTCTTAATCATCGATTAAGAAACTTGTTTTTTTATGGAGGGCTAACAGTCAAGACTTTGCATTGTGTCAATTTGAATATATTTTGCAATGGTATTCTGCCGATGAAACAGAAAGTTATAGAACCTCCATATATATTCAGATGGGTGAAAGTACTTATTAAACTGTTACCAGAAAGTACGGCGCAGTTCTTCCCTTTTTTGTATCTTTACAAAAATTACGAACAGATGAACTTTAACATAAAAGAGATATTCAGCGCATTTATAGTGATGTTTGCTGTCATTGATATACTGGGCTCTGTGCCGATAATTATAGGGATGAAGGAGAATAACAAGAGCTTCAGTCCACTTAAGGCAGCGGTTATCTCTTTTGTAATTCTTGTAGCGTTTTTATTTCTTGGACAGGCTCTTTTAAGCCTCTTTGGAGTGGATATATCTTCATTTGCGGTTGCGGGTGGCGTTGTGCTTTTGGTCATGGCTGTTGAGATGATATTCGGGATTCAAATATTCAAAGACGATGGCCCCACCGCATCAGCCACAATAGTACCAATAGTTTTTCCGTTGATTGCAGGCGCAGCAGCACTTACGACTCTGTTGTCCCTTAGAGCTGAATATGGTGTACTCAATATAATAATAGCCATTTTCATTAACATGGTTATTGTCTATTTCGTGCTTAGCAATCTGGATTTTGTATCTAGAAAAATTGGCAAAGGGGGGATATATGTAATGAGAAAATTTTTTGGTATCATACTTTTGGCTATTTCAGTCAAACTGATTACCTCCAACCTGCACTCCCTGCTAAGCTAGAACACACTGCAGTCATCAGACAAACCAATTCCAATCTGCAGCATTGTAAAATTTATTCATTAGTCGTACATTATTAAAAGATTATTGTATATATTTGTTGGACAACGCAGAAAAACATTGTGTATGAAACGAAAAATTATAAACATAGTGATTTTTTCTCTATTATTATTTCTATCAGTTTCATGCGTTAAATTTCCAGATGCAGACAAGATAAATAAAGAACGGGAGGAAAAGCGCTCTGCCGCTTATTTGTATGCTTTTAATAATGAAAGTCAAAACACTGTTGCAGAAATTACAATTCAGACAGATGGCAGTACTGACCTTAGTGTTGTTGATGCAGAAATTCCATATTTGAAATATAATAAGTCGTGGTTGTTTTTCCTGACACAAGATGACTGCAAACACGCTGCCTTTAGTTGTACCTGGGCTGCCATTAATGGAAAGCCTCTTTCGAATCAATACTACTACGATCTTGCACAACTTAAAGCGGGAGATTTGCCCCCTGATGTTTATTACCTTGGAAAGACCTTAGGAAGCACAGATGGCACAGGCAATGAAGTGAGATTCTCTTTCACCACCACACTTGCTCCTGAGTGGGAATGGATGAATGAGAAAACCGAGGTAAAAGTTGGATTTAACGATAACTATTACCGTTTCTATATGAAATCCGGACTCATTTGGGATAATGTAATTGAAATTCTTAATTATGGAAACGGAATTGCGTTTCACGATGTAAATACCAATGAAACGAACAACCTTGATTCAATAATAAAGCATTATAAAATATCACAGGATATTATATTATCTAAATTATCAGGACGAGGGTGTAAAACTTTGGCAGAGCCAAATGGAAATAAAACCTATGTTAACGCAGCACAAAACTACGCTCCTATTCAGACAATGACAGCGCAAGCCGGAACTGTGGCACTCTATCCTTTTCAGGTAAAAGACGACCTACGTAAACAACTGCTAAGCAGAAACTTTTATTCATCAGAAGAGATTAAAGGAGTCATAGAAACTCAATTAAAATTAAGAAAAGAAGAGAGAGCGGCAATCCATATAGGGGTTCATGGAACGGATTACACTTGGGCAAACCTTCTACTCTGGTTAAATGATACTTATGGGAAAGATGGAGATGATTCGGTATGGTTCACTAGTATGGAAGAGTATTATGAATACAATTACTACCGAGTCCACGGCTCAGTCCAAAAAAGTGTGAATAATAATACTCTTAAGCTAACAATCAACTTGCCGTCGGGTAAATATTTCTATTATCCTTCAATAACAGTCAATCTTAAAGGTATTAATAAAGGGAATATAATATCTGTTTCTTCTACCGATCGAGTAACAGGCTTATCATATGGAAATTATGAAGGTGGTGTGATGTTAAATATTGATTGCCGGAAATTTCTGGTAGAACATGCCACTCACTTTGTTGAGCAGTATGAGAGCAATAAAACCAATTCAAACTTGGTTGATGCTCGTTATTTTGTCAATATGCTAAAGGAATCCGCCAAGAAGCAAGAATTATTGAACAGAATAAAGTAACTGTTAATATCTTGCCGAGATATTCTTCTCACCTATTGCATTTACAAGAATTTATCGTATCTTTGCTGCCCGCAAATTTTATGTGGATTATTTAATATATTAATAAACACCAAATTAACAACCAATGCCTGGATTAATTGGAAGGAAAATCGGAATGACATCCGTTTTCGGTGCTGATGGAAAAAATATTCCATGCACCGTTATTGAGGCTGGTCCGTGTGTTGTTACGCAAATTCGTACAGAAGAGACTGATGGTTATGCCGCTGTACAACTTGCCTATGACGAACAAAAAGAGAAGCACACCAGCGCTGGCCTGATAGGCCACTTCAAAAAGGCACAAACCACACCTAAAAGAAAGGTAGTTGAATTTGCAAATGATTTTGCAAAGGAGCTACAATTGGGTGATACTGTCACCGTTGCAGACGTGATTCATGATCAGCTGGAATGGGTAGATGTAACAGGAATTTCTAAAGGGAAAGGATTCCAGGGTGTTGTGAAACGCCATGGATTCGCCGGAGTAGGTGGAGCGACCCACGGTCAGCACAACAGACTTCGTGCTCCTGGTTCGATGGGTGCCTCTTCATGGCCTTCTCGCGTATTTAAAGGTAAAAGATTAGCCGGCCGTATGGGTGGCGATCAAGTGAAAATTTTGAATCTAAGAGTTATCAAGGTACTTCCTGAGAACAATCTTGTTCTTGTAAAAGGATCGATACCCGGTGCCAAAGGTTCATATGTAATCGTGGAGGAATAAGCGTCTATGGAATTATCAGTTTATAAAATAGATGGAACAGAGTCAGGGAAAAAAGTGACTCTGGATTCCAATATCTTTGGTATTGAACCAAATGATCATGCTATCTACTTAGACGTTAAGCAATATCTTGCTAATCAGCGTCAAGGAACGAGCAAGACTAAAGAGAGATGGGAAGTTTCTTACAGTACTAAAAAGGTAATCCGTCAAAAAGGTTCCGGTGGTGCGCGTCACGGTAGTATTAAAGCTCCGATATATGTTGGCGGCGGTAATATTTTTGGTCCTCAACCACGTGACTACAGATTTAAGCTAAACAAGAAACTTAAACAATTGGCTCGTTTTTCTGCTTTGTCATACAAAGTTAAAGACCAAGCTCTTACAATTGTTGAGCCATTTGCAATGGAGGCTCCTAAGACTAAGGATTTCATAAAGATCTTCAAAAATCTTAAGGTAAATGACAGAAAAATCCTGTTCGTGCTTCCTGAAAATACTAATAATATTTACTTATCGTCACGCAACTTGCAAAATGTAAAAGTGATAACCATTAACGAAATCAGCACATACGATCTGGTAAACTCTACCAGCGTTGTTATGATTGACGGTGTTCAGGATTTATTGCAGGCACAATATGGACGTAATTAACCGTAGAACGATGGGAATTTTAATTAAGCCTTTAGTAACAGAAAAGATGACGATTCAGGGCGAGAAATTGAATCGTTACGGTTTTGAAGTTGACCGCTATGCCAACAAGATTGATATCAAGGCTGCGGTTGAAGAGATGTACGGTGTTAAAGTATTAGATGTTAATACAGTTAGCTACCACGGGAAACGCAGAAGCCGCTTCACAAAAGCGGGATTATTGTCAGGCCGCACAAATCACTTTAAGAAAGCGTTTGTGACCTTGGCCGGTGAAGATAAGATAGATTTCTACAGCAATATTTAAGTCCATGGCAATACGCAAATTTAAACCGGCAACTCCGGGAACAAGACATAAAGCTATTAGCGCATTTACTGAGATCACTTGCACAACACCTGAGAAATCGCTTTTACAGCCACTTAAAAAATCGGGTGGCCGTAATGGTCAGGGTAAGATGACAATACGCTATGTTGGTGGTGGTCACAAAAGAATGTATCGCGTGATCGATTTTTTACGCGATAAAGATAAATATACCGCTACAGTTAAAACTATTGAATACGATCCAAACAGAAGTGCTCGTATTGCTTTGGTTATTTACACAGATGGAGAAAAGCGTTACATTTTAGCTCCGAATGGAATTAAAGTGGGACAAGTAATTGCTTCCGGTCCAGGTGTAGCCCCAGAATTAGGGAACACTCTTCCTCTATCGGAAATTCCATTAGGTACACTGATTCATAACATTGAACTTCGTCCCGGACAAGGAGCTGCAATGGCTCGTAGTGCAGGAACTTATGCTCAACTCACAGCTCGTGAAGGTTCTCACGCTATTCTTAAATTGCCTTCGGGTGAGACAAGAATGGTGCTGGTTACATGCCGCGCTACTGTTGGAACAGTGTCAAATCCAGATCACAACTTAGAGTCGGATGGTAAAGCCGGACGTAAACGTTGGTTAGGCCGCAGACCACGTAACCGTGGTGTTGTTATGAATCCTGTCGATCACCCTATGGGTGGTGGTGAAGGACGCGCATCAGGTGGTCATCCACGCTCGAGGAAAGGCTTATTGGCTAAAGGTTACAAAACACGTGACCCTAAGAAAACGACTAAGAAGTTTATCATTGAAAGAAGGAAAAAATAACGGAATTAACTGAATAGAATTATGAGTCGTTCATTAAAAAAAGGGCCTTACATTGAGGCTAGTCTCGAAAAAAGAGTACTTGCCATGAATGAAAATGGCAAGAAAGAGGTAATCAAAACTTGGTCACGATCAAGTATGATATCACCCGACTTCGTTGGTCACACTATTGCAGTTCATAATGGAAACAAGTTTATTCCAGTATATGTAACCGAAAACATGGTTGGTCACAAGCTCGGTGAATTTGCACCCACACGCACCTTTAAAGGTCACTCGGGTAATCGTTAATTAATTAATGTGTAAAACAAAGTCACAATAATGGGAGCTCGAAAAAAAGAAGCAGCCGAAAGGCGTAAAGAAATAAGGAAGCAGACAGCTTATGCAAAGCTGAATGATGTTCCTACCTCACCTAGAAAAATGCGTTTAGTTGCAGATATCGTTAGAGGTGTAGAGGTAAACCGCGCTTTGGATATTTTGAAATATACCAAAAAGGAAGCATCTATTCGTTTGGAGAAACTTCTTCGTTCTGCAATTGCTAACTGGGAGTCTAAAAATGAAGCAGATCGCAAAGAGTTAGAGAATGGCAATGTATGTGTCCAAAGCATTATGGTTGGACAGGGCCGTTCACTAAAGCGTATTCGTACAGCACCGCAAGGTCGTGCAGCTAGAATTCGTAAGCGTTCTAACCACATAACCATAGTGCTTGGTAAAAAAAGTAAAACCGTAAAAGAGGAGCAATAAGATGGGACAAAAAACAAATCCTATAGCAAACCGACTTGGCATTATCCGTGGCTGGGACTCTAACTGGTACGGTGGAACTGACTATGCTGGTAAAATTTTGGAAGATGCAAAAATCCGCGAGTATTTGAATGCTCGTTTGGCAAAAGCAAGCTTGTCTAAAATAGTAATCGAAAGAACGCTAAAGCTTATTACTGTAACAATCCACACCGCACGTCCGGGTATTATTATCGGGAAAGGCGGACAAGAGGTTGACAAACTGAAAGAGGAGTTGAAGAATATCTCTAACAAAGAGGTACAGATTAACATCTTCGAAGTAAAACGTCCGGAAACAGATGCTAATATAGTTGCGAACAACATCGCTCGCCAGGTAGAGGGTAGGGTATCTTACCGCCGTGCCATTAAAATGGCAATGGCATCTACTATGAGAATGGGTTCAGAAGGTATCAAGGTACTTATCAGCGGTCGTCTTGGTGGAGCAGAAATGGCAAGAAGAGAACTATACAAAGAGGGTCGTACTCCTCTTCATACTTTCCGCGCAGATATCGACTATGCACACGCAGAGGCACACACCAAGGTGGGTGTTCTGGGTGTTAAAGTATGGATATGCAACGGTGAAGTTTATGGAAAGAGGGATCTCTCTCCTAATGTTGGTGTAACAGCAAACTCATCTGCCGGCCAGGGTCAGCAAGGCGGAGGTCGTCCTGATCGTCGTGAACGCAGGGGCGGACGCCCGGGTGGTGACGATCGCAGAGGAGGAAATCGTGGCAGTGATTCAAGAGGCGGCTCAAGAGGCCGTTCCAGCAATCCACGCGGAGGCGCCCGTCCTCAGAGAGAAACCAGCGAGAAATAGTTCTTTACTTTTATTAATATTAATATTAAGAGACATCCAAAAGGATGTCTCTTATAAATCAATGAAAAAATTATCCATTTTTCTGTTAACCTGTATTTTATCTGTTGCAACAATTGCACAACCTCTTGCAAGAGTGACTCCGGAACAGGCCGGAATGGACTCAAAAAGACTTTCTAATGTAGATCGCATTATTGGCGAGTCAATAAATCAGGGAGAAATTCCAGGTGCTGTTTTGGCAGTTGTCAAAGATGGTAAAATGGTTTACATAAAAGCTTATGGTAATAAATCGGTTTATCCTGTCCAACAGAAGATGGAAATCAATACTGTTTTTGACCTTGCCTCAGTGAGCAAGTCGTTAGGAACCACTCTTTCGTTTATGCAGCTTGTTGAACAAGGAAGAGTAAGACTTACAGATAATGTTGCAATGTATATTGAAGGATTTAAGGGATATGTGGATTCAATTACTGGAGAGACTGTAAATATAAGGGTAATAGACCTGCTGACACACTCTTCTGGCCTTCCTCCTTACGCCCCGACAGAGAAGCTCATAGAGAAATATGGTTCTCCAAACCCATCAGGACTAATGGAATATATAGCAACCTGTAAAAGAGATTTTAAACCGACAACAAAATTTCAGTATAGTTGCCTTAACTTCATAACACTTCAAAATATTCTGCAAAAAATTACAGGAGAGAAACTGTGTGACTATGCAAAGAAAAATGTTTTTGATGTATTGGGCCTAAAAAATACAACTTATAACCCATCAGGGGCAATTTTAGCTCTTGTTGCGCCAACTGAGAAACAAAAGGATGGATCTGTCCTGATAGGTAAGGTACACGATCCTCTTGCAAGGTTACTGAATGATGGTAACTCAGGAAATGCAGGACTATTCTCCAATGCAGATGATATGGCAGTGATAGCCACAGCACTGATGAATGGTGGAGTTTATAATGGAAAGAGAATACTGGGTAGGCTCACAGTTGAGACAATGACAACGGTTCCTGTTGGATTTGAGTCACTTGGGCGATCACTTGGCTGGGACAACTATTCACCATACGCCTCAAATAACGGAAATCTTTTTCACCCTGGGAAAACATACGGACATACCGGCTATACCGGAACTTCGATAGTAATCGATCCTATATCTAAGGTTGCAGTAATTCTTCTTACCAACAGGGTTCACCCTGAGGATAAAGGAAGCGTTGTTCGTTTAAGGGCATTGGTGGCAAATGCTGTCGCCGGAGCTGTTACCCAGTATTAGAAGTCATAAGCTAACTCCATATCAGATGACTGTCATAATAAAGGAGGTTAGTTCCAAAAGAGAGTTAAAAAGTTTTATTGCGTTTCCGGAGAAACTGTACAAAGGGAACTCTAATTGGATAAATGCTTTGTGGTCAGATGAATATCTAACTCTCTCAAAGGATAAAAACCCGGCTTTTGAGTTCTGTGAAGCGAGATATTTTATTGCGCAAAAAGAGGGTGAAGTAGTTGGCAGGGTTGCTGCAATTATCAATCACAACGCAAACAGAGATTGGGGAAAAAACCATATGCGGTTCGGGTGGCTGGATTTCAGCGACGATAGCGAAGTCTCTGCTGCGTTAATGGGGAAGGTGGAATCTTTGGCACGGGAGAATGGAATGTCTGCGGTAAACGGACCATTCGGCTTTTCTGATATGGACAGGGAGGGGCTTCTTATCAAAGGGTTTGAGAATCCAGGCTCTTTTACCACGCTTTATAACTATCCCTACTATCGGGAACATCTGGAAAAACTGGGTTATGAGAAGGATGCAGACTGGTATCAAAGAGAGTTTGATGTTCCTGAGAGTATTCCTGAGAAACTTAGCCAATACTCAGAGATTATTCAGAAAAGGTACGGAGTGAGGATTCTGCATCCAAAATCGAGAAGGAGCCTCAAACCATATGCAAAAGGACTTTTTGAAGCACTAAATAAGGCATTTATGCCACTATACGGCTTTACTCCTCTGAGTTCAAAACAAATTGAAAATTATGTAAGCCAATATTTGCCACTGATCAATTTTGATCTTATATGCCTTGTCGTGGACAAGCAGGACAATGTGGTTGCATTTGCCATTACAGTGCCGAGTCTCTCCAAAGCTCTGAAAAAATCAAAAGGAAGATTGTTCCCGTTTGGATTCATCCATTTTTTTAAAGCTCTCAGGAACTATGAGCTTATAGATATGTATATGATAGGAATCGTTCCAGAGTATCAGAATAAAGGATTAAATGCCATTATCTTCAACCAACTTAACTCAAATTTCATTAAACTCGGGACCAAAAAGGTGATTGCAAACCCTCAACTTGAAGACAACACTGCAGTACAAAATATTTTTGACTATTACTCTAACAGGGAGTATATGGTTAGAAGATGTTTTATAAAGGAGCTGAACTGAGGTTTAGAAGATCTGCAAGCACGATAGCCACTGATGCCTCTGCCACAACCGGAACTCTAAGGGCAAAGCAGTAGTCGTGTCTTCCGGCTATCTTTAAATCTTCAATTTTATGAGTTGCAAAATTATAGGACTTCTGACTCTTGAAAATGCTCGATGTGGGTTTTATTGCTATACGGAAAACCAAGTCGTTTCCATTTGAAATGCCGCCATTAACGCCACCGGACCCGTTTTTTAGAGTCTTGCCAGATTCTTCTATTATTGGGTCATTATGTTCCGACCCAAACATTCCGGCAGCTCTGAATCCATCTCCGAACTCAATACCCCGTACTCCAGGTATCGAGAAAACCATATGTGACAAAAGTGATTCCAGACTGTCAAAAAAAGGTTCTCCCAGACCAACCGGCATCTTTTTAGCAATGCATTCGACAACTCCTCCCAAAGAATCCCCCTGTGCAATAGCCTTCTCCAAAATATTATCCCAAGGGTTTTCGCCGCCGATATTCAGAATTTTTGCCTCGATGGAAATGGGTGAAATAAGCTTCTTGGCAACCACACCGGCAGCTACCAGACCCAAAGTAATCCTGCCGGAGTGGTGACCTCCTCCTCTGGGGTCGGAAAATCCTTTGGACTTAATCATGGAAACAAAATCTGCATGACCGGGTCTGGGCCAATCTTGCAGGTTTGTGTAATCTTCAGAAATTGTATTGGTGTTGTTGAATAATATACATATAGGTGTGCCGGTAGAATACCCCTGATACACTCCGCTCACAATTTTCGGGAGGTCTCCCTCTATTCTTGGTGTACTCCCCTTTTTGCCACTTTTTCTTCGTAAAATATCTGCCGTGAAGTCATCAGGTGAAAGAGGTAAACCTGCAGGGGTCCCATCTATTATTACTCCGATTTCCGGCCCGTGGGATTCGCCAAAAATTGAGACTCTGAAATTTTTCCCAAAGCTGTTCATATGAAGTTATTTTAAAGCGGTTAGTTAAAATTTTTCAGAAAATCCGGGAAGGATTTAGATATACATTCCAGATTATCAAGGAAAACTCTATCTTTAATTTTTAATCCAGCTGTAATCAGTGCCATTGCTACTCTGTGGTCATTATGCGAATGACAATTCCCGCCGTGGAGCTCTCCTCCGTGTACAATCATAGAGTCCCCGTCAATTTCAATTGAGGCCCCAAGTTTTGTAAATTCAGAGTAAAGACTCTCTGCCCTGTTACTCTCTTTATTGGAGAGCCTGTTAACCCCCTTTATCCTGCTTGTCCCGTTACAACTTAAAGCTAAAACTACCAGAGAAGGGAAAAGATCGGGAGCATTTGTAGCGTCAAATTCAAATGGCAGAAGCGGATTTTTAGGCTTTGATAGTTCAATTTTGGAACCCAGGATCAACTCTTTTGTATTATCCTCCTTGAATGCGCATGGAATGTCACCACACATTACCAGGTACTTTGGATATTCGGTTATTTTAATCTCAACGCCGCAACCCTTCAACACCTCTATTATCTTTTCATCTGCCTGTTTAGAATTTATGGGAAGGTTAGTAATAGTTACCCCTTTAGTAATTGCACCGGCAACAAACAACATCGAAGCCCCGCTCCAATCTCCTTCGAGAGGATAAAAGGGTTTGGCTTTGTACCTCTGCCGTCCGGGGATTTTGAATTCGTGAAAATCCTGGTTGTTTATCGTTATTCCAAAGTCTTTTAACGTCTGTATGGTAAGGTCTACATAAGGAGTGCTTGTAGGTTCCTTGACCTCAATAGTGCTGCTTTTGTCGCAAAGCGGAAGAGACATGAGCATTCCGGAAAGAAGCTGTGAGCCGCCGCTTGAGGTGAGGGTTATATTTCCATCCTTTATTGAGCCTTTTACTATTGCAGGTAACTTTCCATCCTGAGCAACGACCTCCAGTCCGATATCGGAAAATGGATCTGAAGGATTAAAAAGAACCCTGTTGTTCAATGTTTCCTTACCTACAATCCGGATATTGTCTACCCCTTTACTCTTTCCAATCAGATGACCAGCTGTAGGAATTAACAAACGGCTTAAAAGTCCGGACTCTCCTACAGAAAGTTCTACAGTTTTAACTGCTCGTGAAAACAGGTCTGTCCTGGATAGACTTTTGGATATATCTTCTATACCGGGACTTGTAATTTCCACTTTAAGCCTCAGGTATTTGCTCTTCTCTATATGCACTTTCACACCCAATGTTTTGACAAGTTCGAGAGCAGCTTCACTGTCGGCACAAGGGGTATAACCGTAGAGATTTGTTTTGCCCTTTGCCCATGCAGCAGCAAGAATTGCTCTTTGAGTGTGGCTCTTGGAAGCAGGAGCTACTAAAGTATCAAGCAATGTTTTTTTGCTTATCATGTGCGGATAGCTTTTTTTGTTGATTATCCGCTCCATTTCCGATAGAGTGAATTGACCGTCGGCGCTCTCCTTTCCGGCCTCAAGGGAGACATATCCAAATGGTGCCCCCAAATGATGAGCGAGAATTCGTGAGAAACGGGCCGTAGAGCCCATGGAAAAAGCTACAAGCTTATCATCCGGAAACTCTTTGTATAATTTGAGGAGACGTGTGCAATCCTGAATACTCAGGGCTGTTGTGACTATCTTGATTATGTCAGCCCCACTCTCTTTGCAGGTGTTGTGAATTTCCAGAAGCCTTTCGTAACTGTCGGTGTTTTTGTAGTTGTGATATGACAGTATAATTTTGAATCCTCTTTTTCTTGCACTGCTTATCAACTCCTCCCTGTACTCTGCAGGTGAATCGTATTCAATGTCCAGATACCTTTTACCCACGGACTTTTTAGTCCGGCTGGCAAGAATTGCCCATTGCAGCCTCTTTTTACACTCTTCAATCGATAATTCAGATATTCTGCAAGTGGCTATCAAATCTTTCTTCGAGCGAAATACAGATACGGTCTCCTCTCTGTTTAAATTTGAAAAATCCAAACGAATCTCAGCCATCTGTACTTTAGACAAAGCATCTAAAATATTAGCTTTATTACCCTCTCTGATGCTAAGACAAATCATTCAAATACTCCTCCAGTTTGTTTATTTCCAATGGATAGGCGCTCGCTTTTCCAATTTTTTCTATCAAGATAAAACGTATGAAATCCTGACTCCTTTTTTTATCACGTATAATAGATTCTGCCAGCGATGCGGGAGGAACAGGAGAAACAGCTGTAAGACCGATTTTCTTAAAATCGGATTCAATCCGGTTTTTCTCCTCGACTTTTAGTATTCCTAAATTTACAGACAATTTTGCTGCAAGAATTATTCCAACAGAGACAGCCTCTCCATGTGAAATTTTTGTGGTTTTCTCCAAAGCGTGTGCGAAAGTGTGTCCTAAATTCAACACTCTTCTCTCTCCGTTTTCATAAGGATCAGACTCCACTATTCCGGCTTTTATTTTTGAAGCCTTCTGAATAAATGGCCAAAGAGAATCGATGCCGAATCCACATTCAACTATTTTATCCACAGCACTGAAATAGCTCTGCCGGTCTGCCAGAATGAATGTCTTCAACAACTCTGCTGCGCCGTCTTTCAACTCTTTTTCCGGAAGACTTTCAAGAAATTCCGGACAAAATATTGTAAACTGAGGTTGATTGATTACTCCGAGTATATTCTTGTATCCGGCAACATTTACGGCAGTCTTTCCACCAATTGCAGCATCTACCTGGGCAAGAAGAGTGGTAGGTACGTATCCGAACTTAACGCCCCTCATATAAAGAGATGCTAATAAACCGGTAAGGTCTGAAATTATTCCTCCTCCTACGGCCAGAATAAATGTAGATCTGTCTGCTCCCATATCCAACAGTTTAATCGTCAGATCTTCCAATGTTTGGAAAGATTTCTTCTCTTCTGAAGCAACAACAGGAATTTGTGGGTAAGGAAAATACTTGCCATACATATTTTGTATAGCAGCATCAATAACAACCACAACACTATACTCTTCAGGAATATAGGCCTTGATTTGGTTGGTTGCTGGACAGTAGATAAAGTTTAGTACACAACTTTCCATACTTACAAATGTAATAAAAGTTGGATTATATATTCATATTGAATATTATTTTCCCCTCTTGCTGAAGATGTACATTCCTATGAAAGTAAATATTCCATTGAAAATTAACAGAGTAAAACCAAATCCGAAGTTCAGGTATTTTGTGCAGATAACATTCATCAACCAACAGAGCACCGGAGATAATACTGCGACATAAGGAATTGCTCTGTCATTTACCACCCGTTTAGTGAAAATGCCAAAGAAAAACAGACCCAGCAACGGCCCGTAGGTATATGCCGCCATCTTGTAGACCAAATCAATTACAGCCTCACTTTTTGATACGAAGAATATGAAAATAAGGACAATGAAAAGAAGAGAATATGCAAGATGCACGATACGGCGAATATCTGTCTTTTTCTTTTCTGCCATATCTGTTTTTTTGTCAAAATTCAGGAAATCTATACAGAAAGAGGTTGTGAGTGCAGTAAGAGCACCTGCTCCGCTCGGGAAAGAGGAGGAGATTAGCCCTATGACAAAGAAAATTGCAACTGCAGTACCCAGATACTCATTAGCCATTACCCCGAAAATATTGTCGCTGTCTGTTACTACAATTCCTTTTGCCTGCATATAGATAACCAATACCGCCCCAAGCCAGACAAAAAGGAAGTTGGCGATTACCA
>JBAYMP010000029.1:0-28923 GCA_041663505.1 Bacteroidales bacterium
GAATGGCCTCCGACATAGTGTCCTGCTTTAATAATCTTCTCTATCACGGATTTCTGTGAAGTCAGTCTTAAGAAGTTGCCTGTGAAAAAGAATGATCCCTTGATTTTGTTTTTTGCCAGGACTGAGAGTATTTTTTCGCCTCCCTGAAACATCGAATCGGCAGAAAATATTAAGTGAACAACCTTCTTGTCGGCATCGATTCTTACTACTGCTCCTTGATCGTCCCTTACGACACTTGAAGCCTCAATCTCCCGGCCCTCGTTTTCCATGGAGGCAAAGTAATAGCATAGACCTGCCGTCCCGTCCATTGTCGGTTCATTGGAAGAGTAATCGCCTATATCGTCGTGATAAACAGCCTTGCCATTATTAAACGGCGCGTAAGAATCCGCTTTTCTGAGAGCTCCGCCTGCCCTCTCTTTAAAAAGTTCATTGTAGATAGGACCGTCTACCAGTCCGCCATATGTAAGGTCACCATTGGTTTTAGTGTAAGAGGAGTGGGGAGAGTCGGGATAATCGCCTCCTTCCGGGAAGCCGACAATCATGGAAGTACCCCACGGATTGCATCCGAAAAGCCAGTCTCTCAATGCCATCTCCATTTCCATATATGTGTTGTCGCCGGAGGCTCTCCTGTACAGGTATGCCTGTGTAATGGCCGCAGAAACCAGGTTATTTGAACACCACAGGAAAGGCACACCATAGATGAACGGATCGTCTGCAGCTCTCGATTTGAGGTCTTCCAGCCCCTGTTTCATATACCCCAGATATTTATCACTCATCTTTTTATCCTGAGATGTGGCCAGATAGTAGTGACCAAGGTTGATGAACGGATAGTACTGATAGTGCCTGCCCCTGCCAAGCTCCATCCACGGAGTAATAGGTTCCAGCTCTCCCCAGTAATCTGCCTTTTTGCCCCATGAAGCATCCTTGCCATAATTGTAAAATGTAGCGGCAGCTAGTTCTATATCATCTACATAGGTATCTTCCTCATAAAAATAAGGAGAGACCACGCAAGCTGTCTGGGTATTTCCTGGTTTCTCTACTGCGTAATTGAATGCCTTCTCTGCCTTTTCTTTCATTGTTTTGGCAAATTCCGGATCTATATCTTTAAATACTTCTGATCCAAGAGCAAAGCTCGATGCAAATTTACCGGCGACAGAGGAGACTCCGGTTGTGCGATTGATATATTTTCCCAATCCTGCGGGTTCTCCAGTTACGAAATAGACAGGTCTTCCGGTACCTGGGCCCCATCCGTAGTCAACTTTGTCGTTTTGAGGTAGCCTGAAGCCGGCGTGGTCACGGTCATCTGCAATCTGATTGAACATAACCTTGTCTTCAGGGTTCATCTTCATTAGCCACTCCAGACCAAATTTTATTTCATCCAGAATATCAGGAACACCATTTGCCTCTTTTCTTCCACGAGCATCGTAAAAATCCTTGAAAACCGATTTGTTTTTCTGTTGTTCCCAGGCAAACATCAGTTGATATACCGCTGCAGCAGAGGTAGTCTGATACTGAAGATAGTCGGTTGCATCGTGCCAACCGCCTCTTACATCAATCTTTTCACCTGTCCTCGCGGGATGGTTCACTATGTAACCGTCGTCCTGGTGGCAAAGCGCTCCGGTATATGGGTTGTCTCCACACCTTTGCTGACGCATGTAGACTAAAAGATAGTCTGCCAGGCCATCGTAAGCATCTGCGGAAATTTTAAAATCCGGCGATTTAATACCATTAGAAACAATGTAATACCCCCCTGTTGCAACAATTTTGGAAAAATCGAACCTATATGCGCTCTTCATTCTCCATGAAGAGGCATTTACCACTTTTCCTACCCCTTTTAAAAGAGATTTGCCGGTACAGGCATCGAATATTTCAAACTCCGGAACTGATTCTGGTTCTAGTGAAATAAACACTGCTACCTTTATATCATTTGGCAGATATCCGGCCTGGTTAACCCTTATCCACGATTGTGGCGATGAGGCAAAACAGAATGCTGCAGTAAGTATAAAAATCATTGAAAGTGTGAGTCGTTTCATAGTTTTGTCGGGATTAATATTTTGTTAATACTATTTCTCTAAGTAGGATGTCTTTACCAATGGATTTGGTTCGTCGCTAAGCAACGAGTGAAGTGTGGGGTCTTTGAGTATTTTTCTGTAGTTGTACTCTTTACCGTCTATCAACACCTTGTTGGAGATTAGCCTTATTCCGTGGCTGTAATCCACATAGGTATCTATATGATGGTTATATACAGGTTGTATGGCCTTCCCGTCCAGTTTGTGCCATCCGTAAATGGTTACATGATGGGTTCTTTGTGTGTCGCTCAGCTTGGAAGAGATCACAACATCTTTCTTTGTCCCTGCGACAAAAACACCCGGCATCTTTTCTGCTGCTTTTACCTTGGCAAAAATCACCCGTGAGTGGTCGTTGAGAATATCTGGAGTTTCATTACGGTCGTCACGGGGAATGTAATTGAATGGTTCAAGCTTTAGTACTGAATGGTTATAAATAATATCTACAACTTTTGGGGTCGGCAAAGAGCAGTCGAAAAAATCTGCAATTTTTTGAGCTGTAACTGGCCCCATAGGTATTATAAACGAATTTTGGTTGTTTCCAATGGAGAGATAGTCCGGTTTCACGAAAAGTGTAACCTTGTGCTTGTGTCCCTTAGTGTCTTTCTGAACAGTTTTAACTGTAACAAAACCCTTTAGGTAGTCGGGAATATTGCCGGAGGTAATTTCCTTTAAGATAAGAGCTTCTCTCTCTTCGAATAGGAGCGTTCTCATTTGCTCATAAAAAGGAGAATCACCTTTGGTCACCTGTGAAAAGATTGGACCGAAGGTGATTACAACCAGAACTGTAAAAGACAAAAGCCTTTTCATTATAAACTATTTTTTTTCAATCTCCTTAGCGGGGTAACCAAGGGTGTCAAGAGCCTTAGCTAACTTCTCCTTGCCGGTTTTTCTATTATCATATTTGAACCATACTGTTTTGGTAGCCAAATCCACTTTAAGATCTTTTACTCCCTCTTCGTAAGGCAGTTTTGCTTCCAGTTTTTTAACACAATTCGGGCAGGTTATATCTACAGAGAATGTAACTTCTGCTTCTTTCTTGATTTTTTTATCCTGAGCGTTTGTATTGTTTGCAAACAGGAAAAATGCGGATACAAGTATTAGTGTAAATGATTTGATAATTGTTTTCATACGTAAATAATTTTATTTGTTTGTAAAAGTATAAAAAGTTTTAATATAAAAATTTGATTATTTCCAAATTGTGAATCTGAGACCAGCATAGACCTTTATGCCCATCAATGGCCCCCAGATTACGGTAGAATTAAATCCGGCCGAATAGGGATCCCGAGCATTCATAATCGGGTTTGGCTGACGATAGTCGGTTAAGTTTTCTCCACCTATATAAACATCAAATCCTTTGAATTTTTTGGTAACCTGCGCATAAAGGATGGTATATACCGGAGAATCAGCCCTGTCGGAAAAGCTGTAGAGCTTACTTGGTCCGTTCACCTGAGTTGTAAAATCGAAGGTCCACTTGTTCATTTTTGTTGCATACTGAAGGTTTAGAACACCTTTATATTTACTTGTGAGAGGTTTTTCTACCAATCCCTGTCCTTCTAAAGTTACCTTGGCATCTGTATATCTGTAGGTGGCCAGAACGGCGAACCGCTCTATCGGTTCAAATGTAAAATCAAACTGATATGTATTGGTAAACGACCTGCCGTCCAGATTGTAAAGCCAAATTGAGTTCTGGTCTCTCTCTTGGTCAACAATGATTTGTTTGTTAAAATCGGTTCTGAAATAGTCGAAGCTCAGTGATGCATCCTCTCCAAAACCTAATGGAAAGTACCCTGTTATGTTTGCTCCATATGTCCATGCATCTTCGATATCCAGGTTGTTATCTATCTTAATGTTTCTGCCCGTTGAGAGTATTCCCAGATTATCCGAGATAACATTTGATGATCTGAATCCTCTTCCACCTGATGCTCTGAGAACTATCTTCTCTACAAAAGTGTATCTAAGGTTTACCCTTGGTGCTAGCAGCCATCCGTGAATGTTATTGTTGTCCAGTCTAAGTCCGGCAACCACAGTGAATTTTTCTCCATTGGTATAGGTATATTCACCGTAAGCACCTGCAGATTTTTCAATTCTGCCTGGATTAATAGCATTGCGCGATGCACCCAGTACAAGTTCGTCAAAGTTATCATACTGGCCACTCAGACCTAAAATATACTTGTGTTTGTCATTGATGGTATTCTGAAACATCAGGTTTATGAATGCAGAATTCTGTTCTGCATTGTAGTCTCTCATTCCAAAATAAGATTCCAGTTTATGATAGTTATAGTCGATGACAGTTGCAATATTTTTACTATTATCCTCATTCATAGGAATGCCGACCTTAAGATAACCGTTTACCCCTTTGTTTTTTATTCTCGATCCCCACAGGGTAGAGTCTCTGGGTGAATCCTTTTTAAAATCACTCTGGCCGGCCAGTCTGTCCTCCGACAGAGCTCTGAAACCAAAGCGCATTTGGATTCCATTCTCTGCAATATAGAGCCAGCGGTTGGAGAGATTAAACTGGGTCAAAACTGGTTCATCTTTAAAACCGTCATTATTGCCATCGTCTCCCATAGGTTCATTTGAAAAGTGTCCCAGAATTACTGTGCTCAATTTTGGATTAAGCTGCAAGGATGAGGCTACATTTGCCTCCGACCTTAATGAACTGTTTAGAAATAGATTCAGAAAAAGAGGCTGTTCTGTTGTTGGTTTTCTGTGTTCAAGATTTATCTGACCTGTGATGGCCTCCAGGCCATTTACCACAGAGGATGGCCCTTTGGCAATCTGGATGCTCTCTAACCATTGACCAGGAATATAAGACAAACCGAACGGAGCGGCAATCCCTCTCATAACCGGACGATTTTCGTCCAGCATTTGTGTATATTGTCCGGATAGTCCAAGAAGCCTGATTTGTCTTGCACCTGTTATTGCGTCTGCATATCCGACTGTAACGCTTGCCGAGTTTTCAAAGCTTTCCGCAAGGTTGCAGCAAGCCATTTTGTATAAGCCTGATGTAGAAATCACTTCGGTTTTTACGGGAGTTACCTTGGAGAGGTAGTTTCCCTTTTGTCTGCCTGAGATCTTTACCTCACCCAGAATATTAACATTCTCTTTCAGGAGAAATTCTGCACTATTCTCATCGTTTCCAAGAATTATTGTGTCCTTTGTATATCCTATACAGGCCGCTATTAATGAAACATTTGCGGATTTTTTCCGGTCAAAGGAGAAGCTTCCATCATCATCAGATATCAAAGAGACATTTCCCTCCAACCAATAAATTGAGGCGGAAGCCAAGGGCTTTACTTCGCCGTTCGCTCTCTGAACCTTAACTATACCGTTTACTGTTTGGGCGTTAAGAAACGAGAATGCTGAAATAAAAAATAAAATTGTTATTAGTGGTTTTTTCATATTCATATTAATTGTAAAAGATAACTATTCTGTATTTGAATAGAACCTCTACAATCTCCATTGAGAGTGGAATGAATATGTACTATTGCTTAAAATTGGCGGCGGATCGCTGTAAAAAATTTCTGGCGAGTCCGAATTCCGGAGTAACTCTGGAAAACTATTTTCGACATCAAGATAAGCTGTGAGTACCGGTGATATCAATTGTGAATTATGATTCGTTTGATTTAGATCGTAATCATGATCCAACTGGTGAATACGTGTCTCACAGCATTTTTTTGATTGGGCCTTTTTGTGACAGTGATGAGAACTGCAGGTGCAGTGCTTATGCATAGATTTACAAGACGAGTTGCTGAGTAGAATAACCACATTTTTAGTACCTGCAGAATAGCACTCCCGGATTCCCACACCGATACTTGCCAGCAGGTAAACAGAGACCAGAAACAATAATGAGATATTTTGAAAAATCCGCTTCACAGTTGCAAAATTACGACAATTTTTTATTTTAAAAGCTCTTCATCATAAAATTTTGAGTAAACTATTAACTGGCAAATTATTCTTATGACAACGGTTATTATAAATGATCCTAAGATACTCTTTATTCCCAAATGGGTAGGTTCATATATAAGGTATTTGAAAATCAAGCTGATCAACAGAGAGTTTACCATCAGTTCTCGTATGAACGAAAAAGAACTGTAAAAATGGTTATTGAACTGATAGAAGCTGCTTAAATATAAGTTAACACTCTTACATCTCGATTTTTTCATCTTCTTATACCAGCTCTTCTTATGAATATAAGACGCAATAAGACTTGTACAAATCGCTGATGTTAAACCAATTGATAATATTATAATTGAAATACTCATAACAACTTTCTTATAACCTGCTTTTTAAAACATGTTTAACCGGAAATATAACTCTTTGCAACAAACTAAGATCCTCTGTAATTATCTCTGCCGAACCTTGCATCTCTTCTGTAAACATCAGGTCTGTACCGTAGTTTGTCCTCAATCTGTTTGGAAATTCGACTCCAACAATATAAACTTTGTTTTCGTTAATGACAGTTGGCACCATTGATATGCTGGCAATATTCACCTGTACCATTCCAAATTCCATATATGGATAATTGTCCAGTTTGATATTCACCTTTTGACCTACTTTCACTTTTCCTGCACCATTCAAAGGGAGATAAATTTTCCCTGTAATTTTTGCATCGCGTAATGGCACTATTGTAAATACAATATCTCCCAGAGAAATATTCTGATTCTCCTGCCAGAATTTTGTAAACGATACCTTTCCGTCTACAGGACTTACAAGAAGGTAATTTTGTTCCCACTGTTTGACCTCCGCTCGCAGATTGTCGTAGTCTCCCATAAGGGATCTCTCAAGAAGATTGAGCTTCTCCTCTCTCTCCTGTTCAAGATCAAAGACACCTTGTTCGGCCTGTAAAATGTTTATTTTCATATTATTCAAATCTGCCTGAGCTGTCTCGTACTCCTGCCTTGTAGAGAGTTGTGTGCTTTTGCTTTTCTCTATATCAAATTGTGAAATTACCTTTTGATCGAAAAGGGTTAAATCCCTCTTGTAAATTCTATCGGAAATCTCCATTTGTTCTTTGGATATTGAGAGCTGTTTTTCGCTTAACAGTTTTTGTGACTTCTGAGCCTCTATCTGCCGTTTAAGAATTGCAATTTTCTTTTGGTGGTAGTTGATTTCAATAAAGTTCTTATACTCCTTGAAACTTTTCAAGAACTGTGTGTAGGCGCTTTGCAACTCACCCAGCTGAAGACTTGCCGGAAATGTGCAGCCGGAAATATTCCCGCCGGAATTAAGTGTATCTGAGAACTGGGCAGAGATCGCTTTTAGTTCAACATAATTTTCATAAGAGGTGGGATTTTCGATTGTAGCGATAAGATCTCCTTTGGAAACCAGATCACCTTCGTTTTTGAATATGTTCTGAAGTCTTCCTGTGGTTTTTGCCACAAGTTGGGCAGGAAGATTCTCAGAGGTAATCAGAACCGGTGCAGTTAATCTGTCGGGATATCTGAAAATTGCACTACCAATTAAAAGAAGAACAACGATAAGAAGAATAACTGTACTCCCCCACCGCAGGATCCATCGCGGCGGTCTGGAGAGAATATCGTTTACATCCTCCGATCTTAGTTCTATCTTTTTATCATTAGACATACAACTGGTTTTTTACAAGCTGATAATAGGCTCCTCTCTTTTCGATAAGTGCATCATGGTTACCGGATTCGATTATCACCCCTTTTTCCAATACAATAATATTATCGGCATTTTTCACTGTGCTGAGTCTGTGAGCGACAATCAAAACAGTTCTTCCTATAAAAAAGTTATTGAGATTATCCATTATCTGCTTCTCATTGTTGGCATCGAGTGCATTAGTAGCCTCGTCAAACATAATAAGCTGCGGATCTTTATAAACGGCCCTTGCAATAAGGATCCTCTGCTTTTGTCCCTGACTCAGGCCGTGTCCCTCCTGTCCTATCTTAGTGTTGTACGATAGAGGCAAACTCTCCACAAACTCTCTTATGTTGGCTATATCTACTGCCCTTGCAAGTTTGTCTTTGTCTATAATTTCTACCCCAGGCGCAATGTTGTTTGCAATTGTATCGGAGAATATGAATCCATCCTGCATTACAACTCCGCACTCTTTTCTCCAAGCCCCCATACTGAGAGACGAGAGACTGTGTTCTCCATACATGATCCCCCCTTTTGTCGGTTGATAGAAACCTAAAAGAAGCTTTACAAGGGTGGTTTTTCCACTTCCGCTTGTACCTACAAGAGCAGTTATCTTATCTGGAGGTATATTGATGTTTATCTCCTTTAAAACCAATTCAGATCCCGCACCCTCATACTTAAAAGAGAGATTTTCCACAGATATTGGTTTTGACTTGGGAATCTCTGTAAGCAGTTCAAATTCACGACTTTCCTCATCTTCTTTATCATGAATCTCGGATAGCCGCTCAAGACTCAGTTTTGCATCTTGCGATGCTTGCAAGAAGCTTATTATTTGCGCTATGGGAGAATTTAACTGTCCGTTTATATACTGAATGGAAAGCATCATACCCAACGTCAAGTCTCCGTTAAGGACAGAACTGGCAGCAACAATTGTAATGAATATATTTTTCAATTGATTGATCAGCGTGGCTCCCGCCTCCTGATATTGTCCTAAAGCAAGTCCATTAATGCTTACCTTAAAAAGTTTCGCCTGAATCCTCTCCCACTCCCATCTTTTTTGTCTTTCGCAAGAGTTCAGTTTGATCTCCTGCATCCCTGTAATAAGCTGAATCACTGAATTCTGATTGGCTGCATTCTGAGTAAAAGCCTTGTTGTCCAACTCTCTGCGTCTCTTCATAAATAGCATTACCCACAATACATATACGATGGATGCAAAAATAAATATTGCAAAAATTGTCGGACTGTAATAGAGCAAAACGATTCCAAAGATTACAATGTTAAACATTGAAAAGAGGATGCCGAGTGAGGAGCCGGTAAGAAATGTCTGTATTCTTTTATGGTCTCCTATTCTCTGCATCAGATCACCTGTCATTCTGGTATCGAAAAAGCCAATTGGCAATTTCATAAGTTTGGTCAGGAAATCCGATATAAGCGAAATATTAATTCGCGTCCCCAAGTGCAGCAGAATCCACCCACGTATAAAGTCCACAGAGGAGGTACTTATTGTTAGCATAAGCTGTGCAATTAAGACCAGCCAGATGAAGCTCAGATTTTGAGTTCCTATGCCTACATCTACTATGCTCTGGGTAAGAAACGGAAGTATCAGCTGTAGCAAGCTGCCGACAAATAGTCCTATAAAAAGTTGTATTATAAGTTTTTTATAGGGTTTTATATAGGAGTATAAAAATCCGAATCCTTTTGTATTTACACTTTCACCCTCCGCTGCATAAAATTGTGGAGTAGGGTCCAGAAACAGGGCGATTCCTCTTCCTTCTCCGTTGCTTATGGTGCTGAACCACGATTTTTTGAATTCGTTTTCTGTAAGTTTAACCAAACCCGTTGCCGGATCTGCAACAAGCAGTCTGAAATTTTTGTCACTTCCTTTTGTTCCGTACAAAACCACAAAGTGTTGCTGATTCCAGTGGACAATACAGGGTAGTGTGGCTTTGCAGAGCTCTTCGAAAGATAACTTTGCCCCGAGCGACCTCAAGCCAATGCTTTCGGCAGCCTGCGCTATCCCCAAGAGATTTACCCCCTCTCTTGTGTATTCACATTTTTTCCTGAGAGTATCTAAAGAGTAGTGTCGCCCATAGTGCATCGCAACCATCCGCAGCGACGCCGGTCCACAATCTGTAGAATCCAACTGGGAAAAATATTTAAATTTTTTCAAAAGTTTAAGACCTTAGTAGGAATAAAATACCATTACATAATATAAATTATGTTTCGAAACAGTAAGGATTAATTGCTGACAATCAGCAAATTGTCATCAAATAAGCAATTTAACTGACAACTATCCTAATTGTTACCGTCTTCTATAAGAATGTAATAAACGTTACCGTTTCTGTCGGTTACTTTAATAAGAGCATCGCCACCGGTTACATTAATCATCTCTTGTTCATTCAGTTTTTCAAATGTTGTATTCATGACTTTTAAAGATTTAGTTGTACAAATAAATTAATAATAATTGTTACATTTGCATACAGAATGCTGATAATTTACTAACAGTTTGCTGAAAATGTTAAATCGAGCCCTTTCAATCTCAATTGTTGCAATATTACTTCTTCTGGCTCTTCAAGGGGTCTGGTTGGTCAGAATTATTGACAATGAAGAAAATGAGTTTAGAAAACAGACCGAACAGGTTTTAAAAGATGCTATTAACCAAGAGTTGAATTCCAGACTTGAAACTTTTAGTCAAAAAGATAAATTTCGAATTTCTATCTCAAATAATCCTCCGGCTAATTCAAAAGTTAAAGAAGAAAAGATACAGGCGATAGATTTAAAAAATGAAAATAAAGACTTCACCAAATTCACATTGGAGGAAGCACTGCAATTAGCGTATAGAAAAATACTTCCTCTTAATATAGATTCCTTATCAAATATTTTTTTAACAATGTTGACTGATATTGATAAGTCGACAAATTTTGAATTAACATATAAGGATTCCGAATACAACTCTTCGTTCGTTTTTAAATACAGTGGTAAACGGAATAATATTCCATTAATTAACCCATCTTTTGAATTGAGTATTCCTTTGATATCATCAAAAGAGTTAATGATAGATGCTAAAATCTTTTATCCCAATTCTGTTTTTAAAGGAGATTTACTTGCAATATTAATATCATCCTTTGTGTTAACTATTTTTATTCTGTTAAGCATTATTATGCAAACCAGAATGTTGTATAAACAAGTCTCTCTGGCTAAACTCAAGGAGAATATTACTCACTTTTTAACCCATGAACTTCGCTCTCCGCTACAGGCTTCCATCACCAACCTGGAGGTGGGAGAAATGGCCGACAGCAAAGTTGCTCCATATTTTTTAGGAAAAGCAAAAGAGCAGCTTTATTTTCTCAATGGACTTATCGATAATATTCTCGACATAAATAAATTTGAAAAGCGTCAGGCTTCTTTAACCAAGGTTCTATTTAATATAAATGAAGCAATTGAACCGCACATCGCCCGCCACAATGTTGAATCTAAAAAGAGTGTCAAAATTACAACTGATATTGCCTCCGGCCAGGAAGAGATTTATGGAGACAAACTTCATATTTCCAACGCCATTGGTAACCTCATAGATAATGCAATCAAGTATTCCAACGAATCTGTCAATATAAATATTTCAACCCGCCAGGAAGGTAAATATTTCCGTATATCTGTGGAAGACAATGGTATAGGTATACCAAAAGATGAGCAGCCAAAGATTTTTGAGAAGTTTTACAGAGTAAACAAAAAGGAACATTCTCAAAAGGGTAAAGGCTTCGGGTTAGGTTTGAACTATGTAATGTGGGTGGTAAAATCGCACAAAGGGAAAATATTACTGACAAGTTCGGTTGGAGTCGGAAGCAAGTTTACACTTTTATTAATCAATAACGAACATGGCAAAGAAAATTCTTCTGGCCGATGATGAGGTGAATTTCGGCTATGCAATGTGTGAGTTTTTGAAAATGAGCGGATATGAACTCTCATTAGTAAATGATGGTCGCACTGCGTATGAACAATACAATATTTTCCATCCGGATCTATGTCTTTTTGATATAAATATGCCTGAGATTGACGGGTTTGAACTTGCCCGCATGATACGCGCAATCGATAAGAACATTCCGATAATTTTCATCACTTCAATTAGCGATGACGGTAGCGTTGCCAACGGATTTGAAATCGGTTGCAGCGATTATCTGAAAAAACCTTTCGGACTCCGTGAACTTTTGATACGAGTCCAAAAGTGTATGCAAATTTCCAACAAAAACAACGACATCTTTACTTTGGGGAATTTAAACTATTCTCCTGATGACAGAAGTCTTATACAGCAGGATGGTTCCTCCACAACCCTCTCTTTCTACGAAAACAAACTGCTTCAAATCCTCTGCAACAACTATAATCAGATCTGCAAAGTAAATGACTTGGTAATGGCAATCTGGGAAAATAAAGATATCGATACCAAGAAGTCATTGGAGGCTCTCGCTTCACATCTTAGGAAAAAACTTGCAGACACATCCGTAAATGTGGAAAACATCCGCGGTGTAGGATACAGACTAAGGAAAGAGGTATGATTTTCGGCAAATTTCACTATTTTTGTACCGGACCCTATGATTATATCTCATAGAAAAACCGTCTAAGTTTTCTTTAAAGACACTAATTTTTAGGGTCTTTTGCAAATATATTTATCTAAATATCAATATATTAAATGGCATTTTTGTAAAAATTGTCATGTACTAAAGAACTTTTTATATAATTTTGCACTTTGTTAATACTATCATTATGAAAAACTTTCTAAAAATTATCGCAGGAACATTCGTTGGCTCGTTGTTGGCAATGGTGTTGGGCACACTAATATTAATCGGAGTCATAAATTCTGTCGCATCCCTCACAGACACAGCTACACCCGCAGTTCCCGGCTCGGCAATTCTTGGGATAGATTTTGGCAATACAATAACAGAACAAGCCACCGATGATCCGTTAGAATCCATAAACCCTTTCTCCAGTGTATCTTCAAAAACAACAGGTATATTGGATTTTATTCAAACGATTGACAAGGCTGCAACCGATCCTTCCATTAAGTTTATCTATATGAATCTGGATAAGCTTAATGCCGGAATAAGCCACATAGAGGAGATCCGGGCAGCACTGGTACGCTTCCACGAGAGCGGAAAGCCGATCATCTCCTATGCTGACAACTACTCACAGGCCGGATACTATTTAGCCTCTGTTTCAGATAAAATTTATCTTAATCCGGCCGGTACTGCAACCCTTACGGGGCTAAGCATAAGCACACTCTTTTTCAAGGATCTGATGGACAAAATGGGTATAGAGACTCAGTTGATCCGTCACGGCAAGTTCAAGGCTGCCGCCGAGCAGTTTATAAGCAACAAAATGAGTGACGAGAATCGCGAGCAACTTCAAGCCTACCTTGATGCGGTTTGGAACACCTGGGTTGCCGATATTTCTGCTGCCAGACAAATTCCGCAGGAGAGAATAAACGAAATGACCAGCAAACTCGAACTGAACTCTGCACAAAAGGCTCTTGAAGCAGGGCTGGTAGACGGACTGCTGTACAAGGATGAGCTCAGTGACACTCTTGTAGATCTGTTTGGTGTAGAGGAAGAGAAGGATCTTAAGTTAATTTCAAACACCGACTACTCAAAGGCAAGAAAAAAAACCAATTTCAAGGAGAAGAACAAGATTGCGGTAATCTATGCCAACGGGGATATTATTATGGGTAAGAGTGATGACAATATAGCATCTGATTCTTACGTGGCGATGCTCTCCAAGATAAGGAAGGACAGCACCATAAAGGCCGTCGTATTACGTGTGAACTCTCCCGGAGGATCAGCCCAGAGTGCAGAGATCATTGACAAGGAACTTGCACTGATACGTGAGCACAAACCTGTTATTGTATGTATGGGCGACTATGCAGCTTCCGGTGGATACTGGATATCTGCAAAAGCAGACAAGATTATTACTAACAATACTACCCTGACAGGTTCTATAGGAGTCTTCAGTATGGCGGTAAACGTACAGAAAGCTATGAACAAACACCTTTCTATAAATGCGGAGACTGTAACTACCAACAAGCACAGCGATATTATGTCCGGCTACAGATCTCTTGATAATGAAGAGATTGCTTTCATACAGTCTTCCGTTGAGATAATCTATAATCAATTTCTGAAATTGGTTGCCGAAGGAAGAGGTCTCTCCACCGAATTTGTCGACTCGATAGCTCAAGGCAGAATCTGGTCTGGTTATGATGCCATTAAAATCGGGCTCGCAGATGAAAGAGGCGGTCTGCACGAGGCTATAAACTCTGCAGTCGCAATGAGTAAACTTGATTCATACCGTCTGGTCGAATATCCGGTTAAGAAGTCCCAGATTGATAAAATCATTGAAGAGCTGAGCACTACTACCGAGAGTGCAAAGGTATTATCCAACCCGGACATGCTTATGGAAAAGGCATACTCAAAACTGAAGGAAGAGAAGGGTGTCAAGACCTATGCCCGTCTTCCGTTCAACATCTATTTCAACTGATCTTCACCTCAAGAATATTGGAGGTTTGTGCAGTAATTTTATATCGGTCGTCTATACGGTGACCGATTATACATATTATCTCACCCTGAGATACCAGGACTGTTTGACTCTCCTTGTTCTTTAAGTCCAGTTTTTCATCTATAAAGAAGTCACTAAGTTTTTTATATCCATTCATTCCCAGTGGTATAAAACGATCCCCCTCCTGCCACAACCTGCAGACCAAAGGAAATTTGATTTTGTCTGCATCCACAAAAAAGGTTGTTTTGGAGGGTACTGGTGTAAAGAGTGTCTCTCTGGGATAAAGTTTGAATCTTATGTCAAATTCTCTGAAAACTACCTGAAAACCTGTTATATCAGGAGTTTGAATCATTATACGGTTCAGAAAAGGATCTTCATTGGAACGCCGATAATCATCCTTGGAGTAGATAAGGAGATAATCGCGGTCCTTAATGAGAAGGTAAGCTGTACTATGAAACTCCTTGCCAGGTTGTCCTTCCAGAGATTCGTAAATCTGATCTGTCTGCGAAGAGTTAAATCCAAACTCGCTCAGCAACATAAAAAGCCAGTATTTCGAATGATTCTCACACTTTAAAGCACAGATACTGATCCGTGCCTTTATTCTCCCATCATTGTATTCCATCAACCTCTCCCTCTTCTCAGCAAACTGCTCCCTGAGAATCTCCCCGGCGGCAGTGAAGTACTCAATATCGCGCTCTATTGTACGGAGAAATGATGGATTTATGGCTTCCAACTCAGGGAAAACGATATTTCTTATGCGGTTACGACTGTAATGGCTTTCCAGATTTGTTTTATCCACTCTGAATGGTACATCCTCGGTAGCAGCATACTCCAATATCTCCTGCCGGGTGAATTTTAGCAAAGGGCGGATTATTTTCCCGTTTTTTATTCTGATGCCACCCAGGCCGTCAATACCGGTGCCTCTTAAGATATTGAGGAAAAGTGTCTCAACAGAATCGTTGAGATTGTGAGCAATTGCCAGATAATCATAACCTTCCTTATCCATAAGGTCGAAGAACCAGGAGTACCTGAGATCCCTTGCGGCCATCTCCACAGATATTTTCTCTCTTTTCGCATAAGCTTCTGTATCGAAGGAACGGGAAAAAAATTTAATGCCCCTCTCCCTGGCCCATTTGCAAACCAAAGCTTCATCCGCATCACTCTCTTCTCCACGAAGATTAAAATTGACTGTTGCTATGGTAAAACCGTTTTTGTAGCAGTCGTAGAGAAGCGAGACCATAGACATCGAATCTACTCCCCCGCTTACAGCTGCCAGAATTTTTGGGTTTTCACCTGAGGTGTCGGAGTAATCTTTTTCAATTAATGAAAAAAGATTCTCCCTGAATTCGTTTAACATTACTTTTTAAATTCCCCAAATGTATACGAAAAGCCTACCTGGAGTATCTCTTTAAACTGGATTCTAGGAGCAAGCTCACCGGCATTGTTTTCTAAGAGAACATCGTCGTCATAGATAAGATTTGTTCTGATGCTTGTAGAAAAAAAATTGTTGAGTTTGGTATCTATAAAGAGGTCCCAGTTCACTTTAATATTTTCCGGATTTCCAAAGAAATCTGAGAAGAAGGTTGCAGAGGTTGACAGGTTTATGTCCTTATGGATTTTCTGATTATAATCTACTTTTAGCTGAGATCCAAGCTTAAACCTTGTAGGCTGGTCTATGTCGTTACCATATTTTACCCTCAGTTCCTTCTTTTGTACCATAGTCATGTTTCCTGTCAACGGAGATAAGACGAGTGATATACTTTTGACAGGTTTATAGTCCAACCCAAAACCTAAAGAGATGTAAGCAGGAGAGAATGGTCCTGACACAAGCTTTGATTCTGCATTTGAAGGATAGTCAAAGCCATTGGTCATCTGTGTTTTTAAGTTGAAGACTGCAGAGGCAAATACATGGTCCCAGGCTTTGTATCCGAATTTTGAGTCTATAATGAATTTATCGTCACTCTTCTTGTACCTGTCGTTAAATGATTGAATAAAACCATACGCCATCTGTATTCTGTTCTCAAAGAAAAGATCATTTAATGCATAGTTGGCATACATGTTTACATAGGCATTGAGTGCAACTGATGAGTTACCACCTGATGACCAGTTGGAGAAAGAGGTCTGGGTAAATCCAAGCTGGAGCAATGTCCCTTTTTTCCAACTACTCGGTTTTGGCTGAACTGGAAGTGAATTAAGTTGTGGTACCTTAAACTTAGATGCGATAATCACACTTAGTTCGTGGCAGGCACTCAGTTCTCTTCTATTTTCCTGTGCGGACAAATTGCAAATAGAGAACAGAGATAATGCACATATTATGTTAATCCTCCAATACATCGTCAGAGTTGTACTTGTATCCCATTCTCTTTCCGGTTTGCAGCTTGGCACTCTCTATCTTGTCATTCATCTGCTCCACGCTTGCAACTTTTACCAGATCAAACGGAGGAACCAGAAGGTCAAAAGAGAGTGTGTACAGAATAGCTGTTTCTACAATCGAAACTATCTCTTCTTTGCCCAATTGTTTTTTACCGAAGGTACTGACAACTTTATTTTTCTGTCTTTTGCCTTCAACCAGAAAGTACTTGTCTTTGTTTACAAAAATTCTGGCAACCATGTAACCCAAATCTTCTACCCTGTTGTATTTAAGCGAATCCGACAAGAAGTTATAGACGCTGATAACTCCGCAATAAGAGTTGTTGATATCTTTTTTAACGAAATCTGTTTTCCATACTGAGTGGTCTCTGTCGAATTGAAAAATATCGGAATGCATGCTGAATATCAGCACATCATCCGCAAATTTCAACTCAGCTTCAAATTTACCCCTGTCTCTGTATTCCAGCCGAACTCTCCTGTCATTGGTGTTATCTAAAAGATCGTTAAGGTCGTTGCTCATCTCATTTAAGATATCCTTCAACTGGTTGAAAACCTCCATTGTCTGGTTGAATACCCTGAGCTTAGTATGAGATTTGTTGTTTAAGCCATCTAAAATTTCGTGCTGTCGGGACGGTAAATCTGCTGCCATTTCTGAAAAAATTAAATTTTGTATTTTTGTAAAGTTATAAAAAATTGTTGTAATCAATATGCCCTTGCAAAGATAACTCTCTGCTTCGAAGGTTTCCCGCTGTAAACACAGAATCCCTCTTCAGGCTCCACATCCTCCAGCGGAATGCACCTTATAGTGGCCTTTGTTTCATTCTTGATCTTCTCTTCGGTCTCTGCAGTACCATCCCAATGACAAAGCAAAAATCCCCCATCCTCTATCTTCTGTTTGAATGTTTCATAATCGTCCACCTTTATTGTGTTTTTCTTTCTGAAATCAAGAGCCTTATTATATATATTCGTCTGAATATCTTCAAGAAGTTTCTCTATGCAGATATCGAGTCCCTCCTGAGTAACAAGCTCTTTTGTAAGAGTATCTCTTCTGGCCAGTTCAACAGTACTATTCGCAAGGTCTCTCGGACCTATTGCTATCCTCACAGGAACTCCTTTTAGCTCCCACTCTGCAAATTTGAAGCCTGAACGAAGATTGTCACGGTCATCTATCTTTGAGGTAATCCCTATTTTTGCAAGCTTAGACTTAATGTCTGCCATTTTGGCCAGTATCTTTTCATTCTCCTCTTCTGTTTTGAAAATCGGGACCATAACCACCTGTATAGGGGCCAGCCTTGGGGGAAGAACAAGTCCGTTGTTGTCGCTGTGTGCCATAACAAGTGCTCCCATCAGCCGGGTTGAGACTCCCCACGATGTTGCCCATACATAATCTAGTCCACCCTCTTTGTTTGCAAACTGAACATCGAATGCTTTAGCAAAATTCTGTCCGAGAAAATGAGATGTTCCTGCCTGTAAAGCCTTACCATCCTGCATCATAGCCTCTATGCACAAAGTATCCAAAGCTCCTGCAAATCTTTCGCTCTCAGATTTTTTCCCTACAATTACAGGCAAAGACATATACTCGCGGGCAAATTTTGCGTAAATCTGAACCATCCGTTCTGTCTCCTCGATTGCCTCCTCCCTTGTTGCGTGAGCAGTGTGTCCCTCTTGCCATAGAAACTCTGTAGTCCTCAGGAAAAGACGGGTTCTCATCTCCCAACGAACTACGTTTGCCCATTGATTGATTAATAACGGCAGATCTCTGTACGATTTAATCCAATTCTTATAGGTGCTCCATATTATAGTCTCAGAGGTTGGCCTTACCACAAGCTCTTCCTCAAGTTTGGCGTCAGGGTCCACCACAAGACCGGAGCCGTTGGGGTTCGCCATCAACCTGTGGTGAGTAACTACTGCGCACTCCTTTGCGAATCCTTCAACGTGCTCAGCCTCTTTACTTAAAAAGGATTTCGGGATAAATAGGGGAAAATAGGCGTTTTCATGACCGGTCTCTTTGAACATTTTATCAAGCTGGGCTTGGATTTTCTCCCATATTGCGTATCCGTAAGGCTTGATTACCATACAGCCTCTGACAGCCGAATTTTCTGCGAGGTCTGCTTTAATTACCAGGTTATTATACCATAATGAATAGTTCTCTTCTCTGCTACTTATCTCTTTTGCCATATCTTTGTAAAAAATATTATATAGTGGAATGATTTTTGATTATATTTGTAGTGAAACGGTACAAAAGTACAAATAATATTAATACACAGGAGGTGTGCGATGAAAAACCAAATAATTGCTCTTATCTTTTTCGGGCTACTGTTTAGCTCTTGTGGAACTACAACCCACTATTCATCTTCGTCCTATGAAGATGCCATATACTACAATCCAGTCGAAAATTCCCAGTTATCTCTTAATTCTGCTACAAATGACAATCTGATCATTTTAAAAAAAGAGACACGGGAGGTGGCTGCTCGGCCTGTCATAAAGGAAAAAGTGCAGGAGGCCACTTATACAGAGGACGAGGACACTATAGAAATCTATACCGATGAATCTTTTGAGGAGAGACTTTGCAAGTTCGACTCTCCTTATTATGTAATCAATTTATACAACTATCCTTGGTACTACGGATATTACAATCCCTGGATCTTCAGACATTATGGTTTAGGATCATGGTATGGATCATGGTATAGTCCATGGTATAGTCCGTATGACTGGTACTTCTCATGGGACAACCCTTGGTATGGTTTTGGCGGCTATTACGGGTATTACGGGTATTACGGGTATTACGGAAATTGGTACGGGCATAACCCTTATGGTTGGTACTATGATACTCCTGGTTACTATCATCATAATAATTCCAGAGACGTCTATTACGGCAGAAGAGTCGAGAACAATGACGAAAGCTATGGTGGAAGGAGCGTCAGGTCAGGTGGAAGTTACATAAGAAGGGAGGCTGTTGTGGAACAGGTAAGAGGCGAGAGGTTCAACGGCAACCGCTCTGAAAGCACCTCTTCTGGCAGATCACAAAGCATCTACAGAAGGGATCCTGCCACAGGAAATTCCGGAGTAGTACACAACACCGGTGTTGTTAATAAAAACACCGCTAACAATGAATCAACTTCAAGAACCTCAACTGCTGTTTACCGCAAAAGTACACAATCTTCAAATACCAACAGGAATGGTGTAAATACCCGGTCTACAAATAACACAACCAGAAGTACATCTTACCAGAGAAGCAGCAGCCAGAACAGTTCGAATTATTCTCCTCCCGTTACCAGAAGCTCCTCTTCCAGCAGTAACAACAGCAGCAGCGGTAACAGTGAGAGAAGCAGTTCAGGAAGTGGTTCTACTTATAGAAGATAAAAATTATGAAAAGGACAATTTTAATTATATCGTCAATTTTACTAACCACAGCAATCTTGGCGCAGAACAGATACGATGCTCTAAAATATTCACAACAATTCTATGAGGGCAGCGCCAGGAGTATAGCAATGGGAAATGCTTTCACATCTATAGGCGGTGATTTGGGTGTCCTTAGTATAAACCCTGCAAGTTCTGCTGTTTACAAATATTCCGAATTCCAGTTTACTCCGTCAATTGCAGTTTCGGACAACGAATCTCACTATATTGGCAATAGTTCAAGCGATGCTATGACAAAGTTCGGGATCTCTTCGCTCGGTTATGTCAGTTCGTTCAATACTTCCAAAAGGAGCAACAAACTGTTAAACCTTAATCTCTCATTTGCCATTAATAAATTGAACAATTTTAACAGCAGATCCTCCGCTAATGGGAGGACATCGGAATCCAGCTGGCTATCTGATGTAGCAGCCAGCGTCAGTGGCATTAAATCTTCCGAACTGGACATACAGCATGAGGGTGATACATATCCATACTTCTCCAGTGGAGCACCATGGAGAGGAGTTTTGGCTTGGAACTCAAACCTGCTGGATCTTTTACCGGATTCAGACAAGGATTATATAGCTGCAACAGAAAACATTATCGGAAACTCAATAGTGATTGGCGGCGAACTTGAACAGGAGTTTTCAAGAGAGACAACAGGTGGGTTATCGGAGTTCATATTAAACGTATCCGGCAATATCTCAAATAAGTTTTATTTTGGTGCAAGCCTTGGAATACAGACTCTGCAATATGAAGATTTTCAAAGATATTCAGAGACAGCGATGAACCCGGCCATGTTCGACTCCGGATTCCAAAACTTTTCCCACGTATACAAACAAGAGACATCCGGAGCAGGGGTCAATGCTAAATTCGGTGTGATCTACACACCTGTAAAAGGGTTAAGATTTGGTGCATCCATAGCTACTCCCACTTATATGTCCCTTACGGATGAGTGGTACGAGAGAATCTACTCAAAATTCAGTGACGGCTACAACCAATCAATTTTCTCTCCTGATGGTGAGTATGATTATACCGTTACCTCTCCGATGCGTTTCAACTTAGGCGTCTCCTATGTATTCGGAAATTTGGGAACAATAAGTGCAGATTACGAGGGGGTAGACTATTCATCTATAGAAATGGATGAAGACGAATCCAACGGTGCCGATTTTGATGAAGAAAACAGGAAAATTTCAAACGAATTCGATTATGTCAACAATTTTCGTCTTGGTGCAGAGGTCAGACCAGTTGGCAATATAGCTTTAAGGGCCGGTTACTCATTCTATCAGAATCCGGAAAAAAATTATGGATATGACTCCGAGTTCTTCTCCTTTGGTGCAGGTATCAGGACAAAAAGGGGAATATTTGCAGATCTTGGAATACAACGCAGAATTTCTAAAAGTGAGAACTTTTCACTTTACAACGACATAAAAGATCCAGATACTAATATTACTGTCATGGAAGCTCCAATCGGAAAATTTGATTATTCGGGTTGGAAGTTCCTGCTGACTATAGGATTCAGATTCTAAAGAAAAGAGATTGCATTGGGGCCTTCGTTAAAGAGAAGGTCTATAATAGAGAGGTTTGGAATAAAACCGTGTTTATGGGCGAATACCTGGCGGTATCGTCCATTTTCATTTATATTAAATACAGGCTGCCGTTTTGGGTGTATAAGTTCCCGATAATCGTCCTGTTGGTAACTCGGGCTATAATCTTTTGTTACATCCAGTTGAGTGTCCACCCCTATAAGATCCAATAAAGTTTTCAATAACTTGAAATTAAAATCGAAAAGGAGATCCTCTTTACAAAGATAAAACGGGATAATATCGTCCTGGTAGTAATCAAAAAAGGGCGATGACTTGTATGCGGAGACAATTGCCCGCCAATGTTGTTTTTGCCACTCTTTGGAGTAGTCAATTTTTATTTCAGATATTCTTACCGAGTGGTCATGGTCTCTCAAAACCGGTATTATCAAAGGCATAAGGCCGTTGGCACAATAAATGAGACAACGGCTTCTGTATGATTGCTTCTGATAATTTTCACATCCTTCGATAATGATCTTTTCAGATTTGGCAATTACTCGGAAATAGTCTACCGGAGGAAGGTATGCAGAAGTCAGGTAGCTTCTGTTTAAATGACTATCCATCGGAACGGGAACCTGATATTCTCTTTACAATGCCTCGTTTTGAAGACTTAATAAAATTCAGTATAACTCTCTTTTCAGTAGTCTCCTCAAACTCCTCTTCAATCTTCTTGCAGGCATCAGAAGTATTGAGTCCTCCTCTGTAGATAATTCTGTATATTGCACTTATCCTGTCAATTTGTTCTTTAGTAAAGCCATTTCTCCTCAATCCTACAAGGTTAAGATTATAAAATGTTATGGGTCTGCCGGCAACCATTGAATATGGAGGGATGTCTTTATTAAGGACAGAGCCACCTCCAACCATTGTGTATGCTCCGATTTTGGAAAACTGATGTATCGCAACATGTCCGCCTATGTTTGCAAATTCTCCAACCTCTGTATACCCGCTGAGACCAGCGTAACTTACGATAATTGTATTATTTCCTACAATGCAGTCGTGTGCAATATGTGTATATGCCATTAACATACAATTTTCTCCCACAACGGTCTTGCCTCTTCCCTCTTTTGTGCCCCTGTTGACTGTGACGTACTCCCTGATAATAGTGTTATCGCCAATCTCCACATAGGTGATCTCACCTCCAAACTTATAGTCCTGCGGTTCTCCGCCAATAATAGCACCTGGATGTATTTTACAATTCCTGCCGATTTTCACATAGTCAAGAATTGTTACGTGAGGCCCAATCAAGGTGCCTTCGCCAATCTCAACGTTCTCTGCAATGTACGAAAATTGATCAATCTTCACACCCTCGCCAATTTTCGCACCCGGATGAATACATTTGAATTCCATAATTGTATCTGATTAAAAATCTCCCTCTATCTGTTTTTTATTACCTGAGCCACCATTTCGCCTTCACAAGCCAGTGTATCACCAATATAGGCTTCCCCTCTCATACATACAATAGAATGCCTTATCGGTGCAGTAAAGCAGACTTTGATTACAAGCATGTCGCCGGGTACAACTTTGCGTTTGAACTTGACCTTGTCAACTTTTACAAAATATGTAGAGTACTTTTCTGGTTCGTCACATCCTGAGAGAACAAGAATACCTCCCACTTGAGCCATTGCCTCTATAATCAAAACCCCAGGCATTACCGGTTCATCCGGAAAATGTCCTATAAAATAGCCTTCATTAACTCCGATGTTCTTTATTCCCACAACAGTATCCGGAGTCATATCAATAATCCTGTCAACCATCAAAAACGGAGGTCTGTGAGGTAATAGTTTTTTAATTCCATTAATGTCGATTACTGGTTCTTTGTTAGGATCAAACTGGGGGATTCCTTTCTTTAAATTTTCCATTGCTTCTTTTCTCATAATTTTTGCAACTATAGTATTAATTTTATGTCCTGGTTTATTTGCAATTATTTTAGCTTTTAAGGGGAAACCTACAAGAGAAAAATCGCCAATAATGTCGAGGAGTTTGTGTCTTGCGCATTCATTGGGATATCTTAATTCCATATTATTCAGATAACCAATTCCTAAACATTGTATCTGAGGGATTTTAAACTCTCTGGAAATTGTGTCCATATCCTCATTTGGTATCAGTTTCTCCACAATAACAATTGCATTCTTAAGATCCCCTCCCTTTATAAGATTATTTTTTATGAGTGGAAGTATATCATGTAGAAACACAAATGTTCTGGCAGGTGCAATATCGCGAGCGAAATCAACATTTGCATCGAATCTGGCATACTGACTGCCAAGAACCTTAGAGTTGAAATCTATCATCAAGTCTACCGAAAACTCATCGTCCGGAAGAATTGTAATCTCCGCACCACTAACTTCTTCTTTGTAATAGATCTTTCTTTTGGGGGTAAAGTATCTTTTCTCAGCACTCTGCTCAATTAGTCCACCCTTGAGTATTGCTTCCGCAAACAGTTCTGAACTTCCATCCAGAATCGGAACCTCGGGGCCATCTATCTTTATTAAAGCATTATCCACGCCAAGCCCGTAAAGAGCAGAAAGTATGTGCTCGACAGTAGAGACTGAGACCTCTCCGTTTTGTAAAGAGGTTCCTCTTTGAGTAGCAGTAACATAATCTGCCAAAGCATCAATAAGAGGTTCTCCTTCCAAATCTATCCGTTGAAACTTAATCCCGTGATTCTCGGGAGCCGGGAGCACCTCCATTGTTATCTGTTTGCCTGTGTGAAGTCCTTTCCCAAAAAATATAAGTGATTCGTATATGGTTTTTTGCTGAATCTTCATAGTCTATTTTTGTTTGTGTAACCTTCTGAAGATGGCATATGCCTTTATAAAATCTTTATAATCTATTGCAGGACTACCTGCTATTACTTTTCCTTTCTCCTTTACGCTGCTCATAACACCTGCCTGAGATACAATTATTGTGTTATCTGCAATTTCCACATGATCTCTGATACCCACCTGACCTCCGATGGAGCAGTTCCTGCCTATTTTTGAAGAGCCGGCTATCCCGACTTGCGCAGCCATAACTGTGTTTTCACCAACTTCTACATTGTGGGCAATTTGGATCAGGTTGTCCAATTTCACACCCTTCCTGACAAGAGTAGAGCCCATTGTAGCTCTGTCTATGGTTGTATTTGCTCCTATTTCGCAGTCATCTTCGATCACAACATTTCCAATCTGAGGCACTTTCTTGTAGGAACCATCAGCTATACGTGAAAACCCAAATCCATCCGCACCAATAACTGCATTTGCGTGAATGATGCAGTTGGATCCTACCTTACAGGCAGCATAAATCTTAACACCCGGATATATAATAGTATTCTCTCCGATTGTAACATAATCGCCAATATATGAATGTGGGTATATTTGTGATCCTTTGCCGATAACTGCGTGTTTACCAACATAGGAATGAGATCCTACATAGGCCTTTTTCCCAATTTTTGCCGACCAGGATATCTTTGTAAAAAAGCCCCTTCCCCTCTTGTTTTTTGCCTTTATTGTATTGAACATGTCCAATAATGACGGCATCGCCTGATATGCATTGTCAACCTTTATAATGCAGGGGGCCGGGATTTTTGCAGATGACACAAAATCTTTGTTAATAAGGATTATAGTTGCTTTTGTATTATATAGATATTTTTCATACTGGGGATTTGCATAAAAACAGATGGATCCCTTTTTCCCTTGTTCAATTTTTGTAATTGAGCTTACAATGGTTTCAGGGTCTCCGATTATTTCTCCGTTTAACAGATCCGCTATTGTTTGTGCTTTAACTTCCATATATAAGTTTTAAATTTTCGAAGTGCAAAGGAAATACTTTTTTGTGATTTGGGAAAAGGCCTTAGCCGATAACATATCGGATATATCGTACACACTTTGGATGCTTCCGTCTTTTAAAAGGATCATTATATCCTCTTCTTGAGTATCATAACCGCTATTTATCACCTCTCCGGTCTGAACAAAATAATCTACATCTCCGGGGTCAATTTTGCCGTTACTAATAATAATCTCTTTTGCCTCATCAACAGCAGCCTCATCAACAGGGGTCGCAGCCAGTACAATTTTTGGGAGCTCTCTGGCAGTAAGCATTTTGCACAACACAGACAATATTTTGTCTCCAGAAAACTGCCACTGCTTTATTGCAGACATTAGATCGGTATCATCCAGAAGAGTAAATTTATCCAAAATATCCTTTCTGTCTAACTCATCTGGCGAAAAACTATTTTTCAAAAAAAAGCTGATAGCAGGAGACCCCGGCAAAACGGCAGATTCGAGTGTCAATAACCGGGCCCTTCTCAGTATCTGAATTAGCAGTTGTTCTGCAGCTATAACGGTTTTGTGCAGATAAACCTGCCAGTACATTAACCTTCTTGAAATTAAAAATTTTTCAATGGAGTAAATCCCTTTTTGCTCGACAACTAAGGAGTTGTTGTGAACATACAACATTTTTATTATCCTCTCCAATCCGATCATCCCCTCTGCAACCCCTGAGAAAAAACTGTCTCTTTTAAGGTAATCCAGCCTGTCTACATCTAATTGACTGGAAACAAGCTGATGAAGAAAATGTTTGGGGTATTTGTCCTCAAAAATTTCCAATGCAGTATTCAGTCTGCCCCCTTTCTCTACATTGATGGCCCTTATCAGAGCCAAAGATATCTCTTCGTGGGAAACTCCCCGGATAATATTGTTTTCGAGTGCATGGCTAAATGGTCCGTGTCCGATATCGTGGAGCAGGATTGCTGCTAAAGAGGACTCCTCTTCTGCCTCTGTAATAATTACACCCTTGGCCCTAAGACTCAAGATAGCCTCTTTCATAAGATGCATAGCTCCCAAAGCATGCAACAACCTTGAATGAGTGGCTCCCGGGTATACCAGATTTGTAAGACCTAACTGTTTAATATCTCTTAGTCTTTGAAAATAGGAATGTTCAATGATTTCAAGAATTAACCCAGAAGGAATGTTTATAAACCCATGAACAGGATCATTGATTATTTTAAAATTACCGATCATAGTGTAAAGTTATAAATTATTAAAATATTTTGATATAAATAATATAATATCTACCTTTACACCGGATTTAGGGCAAAAGATTAAGGGGACGGCAGTCCCCTTATTTTATAATTTACATCAATGATACAACGAGAGACTATAGTAAATTTTATTGATAATTACCTGCGTAGCAATTCTCTTTTTTTGGTTGACCTCACAATCAGTCTGGACAACGATATTGAAATTACCATTGAGTCATCTGACACTGTAGATATTAACAATTGTGTAAATATCAGCAAAATAGTAGAAGATGGATTAAACAGAGATCTGGAAGACTTCTCACTGACAGTAACCTCTGCAGGGCTGGATCAACCCTTTAAGGTCTTCCGGCAATATCTCAAATTTGTAGGTAAAGAGGTGGAGGTTTTATTAAAGAACGGAACAAAACAGATAGGGACATTATCTTATGCACAGGAAGACAAAATTGAATTGAGTTATACAAAACTTGAGAAGGTTGAGGGAAAGAAGAAAAGGGAGAGAGTGGAGAGTCAAGTTTGCTATAACCTGAGTGAAATAAAATCGACAAAGCCATTTATTAATTTTAGATAATATTTAAAGCAATTTACCTATATGGAAGGGTTAAATTTAATTAGCACATTTGCTGAATTTAAGGAATTAAAAAACATTGACCGTCCTACAATGATGAGCGTTCTGGAAGATATTTTCCGCAACCAGCTCGTTAAAATGTATGGAGCGGCAGACAACTTCGACATTATTATAAACATAGACAAAGGTGACTTTGAAATTTGGAGAAACCGCGAAGTTGTAGAGGTTGTGGAGGACCCTAACACCCAGATTTCTCTCGAAGAGGTGTCAAAAATAGATAATTCATACGAGATTGGGGAACAGTATACAGAGGAGGTAAAACTTGCCAGTTTTGGAAGAAGGGGTATTTTAAATCTGCGTCAGAATCTTTCAGGAAGAATAATGGATATAGAAAAGGCCAATCTTTACAACAAGTACAAAGACAGAATCGGTGAGATTATCGTGGGTGAAGTCTACCAAGTATGGAAGAAAGAGGTTCTGGTTATGGACGAAGAGGGGAACGAATTGTTACTTCCGAAAACAGAGCAGATACCTTCCGATTTCTTTAGAAAAGGCGACTCTGTACGCGCCGTTGTATCCAGAGTGGATATGAAAAACAATAACCCGGTAATTATTCTTTCGAGAACAGCAGCTGTTTTTTTGGAAAGGCTGTTTGAACAGGAGGTTCCTGAAATTTTTGACGGTCTTATTACAATAAAGAAGATTGTCCGCATGCCGGGTGAAAGAGCGAAAGTGGCAGTAGAATCTTATGATGAAAGAATTGATCCTGTAGGAGCCTGTGTAGGGGTAAAGGGATCCAGAATTCACGGTATAGTAAGAGAGCTCAGAAATGAAAACATAGATATAATTAACTGGACTTCAAATATGCAGCTTCTTATCCAAAGAGCTTTGAGCCCTGCTAAAGTTTCTGCAATAAAGATAAACGAAGCCGAAAAACGCGTGGGTGTTTACCTTAAGCCTAACGATGTCTCTCTTGCAATAGGCAAGGGTGGCAGCAACATTAAACTTGCAGGCATGCTTATAGGAATGGAGATAGATGTATTCAGAGACATTGAAGAGGACGAGGAGGATGTTCTTCTGAGTGAATTCAGTGACGAAATTGAAGATTGGGTAATTATAGCTTTAAAATCTATCGGGTGCGATACAGCAAAGAGCGTTCTTGCTCTGCCTGTTTCAGAAATCGTGAGAAGGGCAGATCTTGAAGAGGAGACCGTAATTGAGATACAGAAAATTCTGCGTGCAGAATTCGAATAGTTAAAATTGGAGGATATATATGACAGTAAACGAAAACATCAGAATTAACAGAGTACTGAAGGAGTTCAATATAGGAATGGGTACCCTCATTGATTTTCTTAAAAGTAAAAAAATTGAGATTGAAGCCTCTCCAACAACCAAACTCACTCCCGAGATCTATGCACTTATCCAGAAAGAGTTTGGTAAAGAGCAACTGATTAAGGAACAATCAAAAAAGGTTGCTATAAAGGTAAAGGATATTACCGATAAGGTTGATGCTTCAAAATCTGATGAAGATGATGACTATATACCTGTCAAAGAGGTCTTTATTAAAACTTCTATTGTAGAATCGCCTACTCCAAAAATCATCGGAAAAATTGACTTGGACAGACACAACAGGCCTGTTGAACAACCTAAACCTGTTGAACAACCTAAACCTGTTGAACAACTCAAACCTGTTGAACAACCTAAACCTGTTGAACAACCTAAACCTGTTGAACAACCTAAACCTGTTGAACAACCTAAACCTGTTGAACAACCTAAACCTGTTGAACA